>NZ_JAVTJB010000018.1:0-104548 GCF_031843805.1 Arthrobacter sp. WCS2018Hpa-7 | reverse complement strand
CCCACCAAGGTGGCCCGCTCGGTGCAGGCCATGCAGTTGCGGTACGCCACGGTGACCGGGGTGGCCCGTGATGACCTGGCCGATGAGGGTGTGTGGTTGTACGCCGAAACGGTCCGGAAGATCCATGAACTGAACCCGGGCACCGGGGTGGAGTTGTTGATCCCGGACTTCTCCGGCAAGCCCGAGCACATCGCGGCGATCTGTGATTCCAAGCCCGAGGTGTTCGCGCACAACGTGGAGACCGTGCCGAGGATTTTCAAGCGGATCCGTCCGGCGTTCCGGTACGAGCGGTCCCTTGATGTCATCACCCAGGGCCGGGATTTGGGTATGGTGACCAAGTCCAACCTGATCCTGGGCATGGGCGAGACCCGTGAGGAAATTTCTGAGGCGTTGCGGGACCTGCACGCGGCCGGGTGTGATTTGATCACGATCACCCAGTACCTGCGCCCGTCCGAGCGGCACTTGCCGGTGGACCGGTGGGTCAAGCCGCAGGAGTTCGTGGACCTCCAGCACGAGGCCGAGGAGATCGGTTTCCTTGGTGTGATGTCCGGGCCGTTGGTGCGGTCCTCGTACCGGGCCGGGCGCCTCTGGGCCACCGCGATGCGGAAGAAGGGCTGGGAAATCCCGGCAGCCCTGGCCCATATCGAATCCTCCGGCACCACCCGCCAGGAAGCCTCCACCATCCTCGCCGCCCACAAGTAGGCAAACCGTCCTCAGCCGCGTCGCCCCACCAGGCGGCGCGGCTGAGTTGTTTCACCCGCGGTAGAACCGGTTCCTGGCGCCCATGTGATCCAACTGGAAGCACCAAGCGGCCCGCCCGATGCCAGAGGTAGCAGCGTCCAAGCTGCGTTCCAAGGTGGGGACGTCAATGACCTGTTCGTCGGGGGCGAAGATGAACTCGTCCCCCGTGTGGATAAGGCTCTTTTCCGTCTGGGCCGCCGTGTACCCGTGCACGGATGGTCGGGTCCAGAAGATGCCTTTACTGACAATTCTGGCGGGCACACCTGCGGCAGTAGCGTTGGATGGGACA
Source organism: Arthrobacter sp. WCS2018Hpa-7 (assembly GCF_031843805.1). Taxonomy (NCBI): domain Bacteria; kingdom Bacillati; phylum Actinomycetota; class Actinomycetes; order Micrococcales; family Micrococcaceae; genus Arthrobacter; species Arthrobacter sp. WCS2018Hpa-7. The sequence goes on along the minus strand of NZ_JAVTJB010000018.1, from coordinate 103,518 downwards.
TTCTTGGTAATCAAGGCACGGGCAGCAAGAATGCTGCCGGAACCCACCTTGGCTCCCTTGAGAAGGAGCGTGTCTTCCCCCAACCAAACATGGTCTCCCACCCAAATGGATTCACTTGGATTGACCCGCTGATGGTGCTCCACTGAGTAGATCAAATGAGGGTCGGCCGTCCTGAAGGCAACCCGCGACGAGAACATTGCGTCCCGGCCCACGATCACGTGCTTGCGTTCAGTGGGGAGGACGCGTGCTTCGGCCGTGAAAGTAGCACCGGGCCCCAAATAGAACACGGACTCTTCGAATACCGTCACAATCAGCCTGATGAACCCATGGGATTTCCGGAGATGGATGACGGCGTCGTTCCCCAGGAAACGGAGCCTTGTGTTCCGCAGCCTTGTTCCGTCCTCAATGAACAGAACGTTTCCGGTTCCCGCGAATTCCACGCTGGATGAGGTGAATTCAGAACCGGGCGTTTCCTTGAGGTGCACGACGTTGTCTTGAATCGCGGCGACGTCCGCGTAAGAGCGGATGATCTGGTTTTTTGGCGCTTGGGCACTGCTGGGTGAATCAGTGGTGTCCTGCACCGGCCAACACCTCCCCGGAGTCAGCAAGCACAACACTGGTGTCTTCCCAGTCGATGCCGGACAGGACCTCCGCAGCTTCGGCATGCGTGTCTCCGTGGACGATCAGCAACAAGCGCTGGGCTCCGGCGGCGATGACAAACCTCAGCGCTGCGATGTCCGCCAATGCCCAGCCATCAAGTGGTTGAACTACAGCCTTGAAAGCGGTTCGAGAGCTGCTGTCAGGGACGTCTGCACTCATTGAATCTGTAGTGGCAACGAAATGGATTTCCATCGTGTCTCCGTCACCGGCCAGAGCACGGCAGTCATAACGGAAGCGGGCGACGGTGTCGCCGTCGAGTATTGCGTACTCTTGCGTGGTTTCTGTCTCAAGAGTCAGCGGCTGGAAACTTAAGTTCGTCTTTGGCACCTGGGTTCCCGGTTCTACAGCCGCAGGCAAAGCGGCCGTCCACTTGGCTCCGTCGGCCTTCATGGCGATGACCTCGGAGAGCTGGGTTACGGGGTCAAAGGCCGGGAAGAGGCTCTGCTCCCCTGCGGTGTATTTAACGAAGTGGTAGGAATGGTCCGTCATCAGCTGCAGGAACCGTGTTCTCCCCGAGCTCCCGGCGATGAACCAGTTGGCCCCAGCGACCATGGAGGCTTCGGCGTCGATCCGGACCTGCACCTGGAGGGTCTGGCCGTAGCGGAAAGTACGCATCTCTTCGCAGGCGAAGTGTTCCTTCACCCGGTGGCTGAGGAAACTCCGGATGATGCACAACATGGCAGGAAGCGCGGCCCTGGCGACATCGGAGTGTCCGCCATTGATGCGGTATTTCGAGAGATTGGGTATGTCGGAGGCCAACTCGATCAGTGAGTGGTTGCTCAGCTCATCGGAGTTCGTATAGAAATAATCAATTTTGCGTCCTTCCGCGAAATACCGGCGGAGGCTCTCCTCTGGTTGCCCGACATCGCGCAGGGCACGGTTCTGCAAGAGGTTGTCCTTGAAGAACGGCTTGTTGAAGTAGTACGGCAGGTTCATTTGCGGCACTGCAAGCAGCATGGCAGCACCGGGATAGTCCTTGGCATAGTGGATGGCAATGGAACCGCCCTTGGAGGCTCCGAAGAAGAGCATCTCTTTTCGATCAATGTGGAACCGGCTCCGCAGCCCCTCAATGGCTCCCCCAACGCGACTCTCCAAAGACCTGCCCGCGTTGTCCACCATCATGTAGGAACCGGCAACCAGGTAGCGGTCTTGGAAGCACACCATCAAGGTGTCCTGCAGGTCCGTTTCCGTGAGGTCCTTGAGGTAACTTACTGCGTAGGAAATCCGCGTTGTCGAGGGGCCAAACCCGGGGAAGGTGATGAGCATCTTTTTCGGGTTTGTTGTGTTGCCGCGCAAGGAGTAGAACACATCCCCGTGTTGCTCCACTCCATACTGCTCATCGTAGGCAACCTGCTGTTGCGTAGTGAACGCACCTCGGCCGATCATCAGCTCATATGGCGCGTCGATATCGACGGCGAAGCGGGAGACATCGTCCGAGGTGACCATGATATTGCGGTATTCAAGGGGGAAACCCCGGGCCGGTGGTTCCACCAGGTTTCCATAGACCACTTTCCCGTCCTGGAGAAGCCTGAATTGCTGCCCCTCCCAGGCCTCCCAATTGCCCAGGGTCAGCTTGGCAAAGTAGGCCCCTTGCGGGAGGCTTTCGGAGGCAACCCGGCGGAGCCTCCCCTCCAGGCCCTTGGCCTTGATGAAGCGCCGTACAGGTGAATCAGCACGGGTTGCCAGGACTGCCCTGGCAACCTCCAGCCCGGCAGGTGAGTAGGCCGCCGCCCGCCCCGCTTTGGTGATGCTCCTCTTGAAGCCATGAATCAACGCCATCAGAGACTCAACATCCTTTCGACGATCTTTTCGTTGATGCGTGCTGGGTCCACTCCCTCAAAGAAGCGCTCACGACGCCGGATGTACGTGGGGTCCTCGACGGCGAATCCCTCCCCGACGATGTGGTTCACCAGCTCAGAGTGCTCGCTGAACACCGGGCCAAGGCCGTCCTCGGTGTAGTCGAGGCGGCTTTCGTAGGGCTGGTCGTTGAAGAAGTCCACTGCATCCCAGTGGTAATACGCGATGGGCGTGCCAACGAAGGCCGCGTCGAGAGCCGCGGAGCTGTAGTCGGTCACTACGAGTTCAGCGGCGCGTATGGCCTCCCTGTAGGTCAAATCAGACCTCACAATGCGGTCTGTGAACCTGAACTGGCCTGCACGCTTTTCTACGTTGGGGTGCAGCTTCACATGCATGATCCGGTCTGTGTCCTCAAGGAACTTCATGAGCCGTGGGTCCGAGAGCAAGGCATCAATCGCATGGAAATAGCTCGACTGGACAAAGTGCTCAGTCGATGCCTGGTGCAGGTTGAAACGCCATGTGGGCATCAAGAGAAGATGCTGTTGTCCGTGGACATCACGGGCCAGGGACTCATATCGCGGCAATCCGCTGTTCAGGGTCTCAACCGGCGCCAATTTGCTCATGTAGTCCGCTTCGATCCTGCCCGTGGCGACGAACACGTCGAAGTACTTGGAGAGCACCCAGTCGGACATGTCGTTGAGTTGGATTCCATGCTGGAGGTAGACAAACCGGGAGTTGGCAAACGATTTTCCCCGGTACCTGATGTTGTAGATCTGAGAGGACACCACAAGGTCTGATATGAGGAATTTCTCATAGAACTCTTTGGTAAAAATGGAGATCAGGTTGAAGCCCTTGGCCTCGAGGCGCTCCCAATCGGGCGACTTGGGGTTGATCGCGAAATACGCATGGGCGAATTCGGGATGCTTCGCAGTGAAGTACTCATACAGATGCTCGGCATTGTCGTCCGCTTGATGCGGCCGGTCGAAGAAGAGGATGGTCGAGGAGGGGCGGATTGGCCTGTTATAGAAGTTGTAGCTCCCTGGCCTGGCATGGCCGGACCTGAGGTTGCGTGCCAGATAACACTTTCCGATCGTCAGGATTTCCTCGTTGAACAGCAACTCATACAGCGGTATCCCGCTGCTGGTGTCATCTGGCTTGTGGCTGAAAACCAGGTAGGAATCTTTGTTGCTGAGTTGTTTGTAGAACTGCCTGCCGTCTGCCGAATCGTCCAGCCAGCGGATCCAGGCAGCTTCGAAAGGTTGCAGTGGCTCAACCATTGCCAGCAGCTCCATCAGCTCGAAGCCGCTGATCAAGTCCCGAAGATGGTTCAAGGTAATGGACGTCGCTTTCTGCCCCCGGATCCCCCTGAGGAACAGTGCAACGTAGCGCAGGACCTGCAGCCTGATTTCTTTGGAGTGAACGGGCATCACCGGCAACAGGCGGTTGGCTTCAGCCGCAATCCTCAGGCCGATCGCGGCCTTGGTGTCCGATGCCATGGAGAAACCTGTGGTGAGCGGCCTGACCTTCGCTATGGACCAATACATCCGATAGCTGGTGTAGATGGCGGAGCGATCCACATCCCCGAGCGCCTCCAGCGCGTCGGACAGTCGCCTCGTGTTGAAGGCACTGCCAAAGACGTCGGTGTCGCGGGCGTAGTGGTAGGCGTCGTCGAGCTTGGTTCCGGCTACGTTCTTCGGGATGGGGCCTGTGTACATGACGGGCTCCGCAAGATAGACGGTGCGCGACTTGAGGTATTCGAAGAGGGTGGCCACGTAGTTCGCAGACAAGAGATGGGATGTCCGCATGAAGATGACGTACTTGCTGTCGATCTGCCGGCAAAGCCTGGCAATGACGGCCGTCGTCAAGGACTCGGCCACATGGAGGACAACGAAATGCGATTCAAGGCGCAGGCGCGCAGCTATCAATCGCCGGTACATGGCTGACTCGCGGTCGAGTTGTCCGGTTTCCTCCAGGACGATGGTGAGCAGTGGCGGCAAATCGGGCATGTGGTTCCTAGGGGATCGAACGTGGGAAATGCGCAGTATCGAGTCACTCCGGCGCTTGGGAGTCACTTAAACCAAGTGACACAGCGGGCTGGATCATGACGAAGAATTTAAGAATGAATCGCCTGTGGCCCGGCCAGGTTCCACAAGGCGTCCGGTGTCTGGGCGTACATCACGTAGAATTAAGGCACTATGGCGAACTCCCCTGATTCCAGCAACTCGACCCCCTCGGCCGACGCACCCAAGCGTGGGCTGTTCCAGCGCAAGCCCAAGGAAACCAAGGCAAAGAAGCCTAGCCAGCTGAAGCAAATCGCTGAAGTCTTCAAAATGACCCGGCGGAATGATCCCCAGGTCGTGTGGATCATGGTGCTGGCGTTCCTTGCCGTGGTAGCTGTCGCATTCTTGATCGGCTTCATCCTGGAGAACTGGGTCACAGGCCTGATCATTGGTATTCCGCTGGGTCTTCTGGCATCGGTTTTCATCCTTTCCCGGAGGGCCGAAAAGGCCGCCTTCGCTCAGATCGAGAACCAGCCGGGCGCTTCTGGTGCCGCCTTGGGAACCCTCCGCCGCGGTTGGGTCACACAGGACCAGCCTGTAGCTGTCAACCCCCGCACGCAGGACGCAGTCTTCATGGCCATTGGCCGCCCGGGCGTTGTCCTTGTCAGCGAAGGCCCCACACACCGTGTCAAGCCCCTTGTGGATGCAGAGCGCAAGCGCCTTGCCCGGATTCTCCCGAACGTCACCATCCACGTCCTGGAATCCGGACGCGGAGAAGGCCAAGTGCCCCTGAACAAGCTGGCAAAAACCATGGGCAAGCTCAAGAACGAGCTCACCAAGATTGAAGTGAACGCTGTCAGCAAGCGCATCAACTCCCTGGGGAACCGCCTGCCGATCCCCAAGGGCATCGATCCTTACAAAGCGCGCCCTGACCGCAAGGCCGCACGCGGACGCTGACGCTGTTCGTGGCAACGAAAAACCGCTGCTCCCCGTTTCGGGGAGCAACGGTTTTTTTGTTGTCTCGTTGCCGGGAAGGATGCCTACATCCGTATGAGGATCGTGTTCATGGCTTTATCGTGCAGGCCCCGCTGGTCGGGATCAAAGACGACCGCCGGAATAACCAAGCACAAGAGGATCGTCCGTACCACTGCGGCCACCGGGCCGGCCGGAGCACCACCCAAACGAACCACGTGGATACCAACGATCCTGTGTCCGATGCTGTAGCCCAGAGTACCAATCAAGAGAATCTGCTCAACCGCGAAAATGGCCAGCGTAGCCCACTGGTTGCCGCCGAAAGCGAAGTTGCTGATGACCAACGCAATGGTCCAATCCACAACGATGCCCAGGATACGGCGACCGGCGCGCGCGGTGGAGCCGGGACCCGACTCCGGCAACCCAAGTCTCTCGCCGGGATATTTGGAGATTCCGGACGTGTCCGGACCGCTCAACCAGGAGCCAATGTCTTTTCTGTCAACCACACCTTAAGCCTAACGGCTGGGCTGCTCGGTGTCCGACCTCCCACAGCTCCGGAAGAGGCCGCCAGGGGTGTTTGTTGGGGGCGCAGTGTTCGCCCACCGGACCGACGTGGACCAGACACCGGAAAGCCGACTACCGTTTACACAACAGATGATTCTGTAACCTGCCGGAAACAATACTGACACCCCCGGGAAATCCCATCTCCCTATGGTGGTATGAGTTGCCAGCCACCATTGCAAGGGGATGTTTTGTGTCTCCGGAGCTTTGGCATGGGCTGCACCACGCGGCCTTCCGGGCCTGTTACTTGATATGCATAAGGAGCATAGATGTTCAAGACTGCGGACGAAGTCCTCAAGTTCATCAAAGACGAAGACGTCAAATTCGTCGATATCCGCTTCACCGACCTTCCTGGTGTCCAGCAGCACTTCAATGTGCCGGCCAAGAGCGTTGACCTTGACTTCTTCGTCAATGGCCAGCTCTTCGATGGTTCTTCCATCCGCGGCTTCCAGGGCATCGCTGAGTCCGACATGCAGCTCATCCCGGATGTGACCTCGGCCTTCATCGACACGTTCCGCATCGAGAAGACGCTTGCGCTGAACTTCTCCATCGTGAACCCCCGCACCGGTGACCCCTACCACCGCGACCCCCGTGGCGTAGCCGAGAAGGCTGAAGCCTACCTGGCCTCCACAGGCATCGCCGACACCGCGTTCTTCGCTCCTGAAGCCGAGTTCTTCGTCTTCGACAACATCCAGTACGAGTCCTCCCCGCAGGGCAGCTTCTACAAGATCGACTCTGAAGAAGCCCACTGGAACACCGGCCGTAAGGAAGAGGGCGGAAACCTCGGGTACAAGACCCCCGTCAAGGGCGGTTACTTCCCGGTCTCCCCCACGGACAAGCAGGCCGATCTTCGCGACGCAATGTGCATCGAGCTGGACAAGGCCGGCCTTGAGGTTGAGCGCTCCCACCACGAAGTTGGATCCGCCGGCCAGGCTGAGATCAACTACAAGTTCACCACGCTGACCGCGGCTGCTGATGACCTGCAGAAGTTCAAGTACATCATCAAGAACACTGCCGATGCTTGGGGCAAGTCCGTCACCTTCATGCCGAAGCCTGTCTTCGGCGACAACGGCTCGGGCATGCACTGCCACCAGTCGCTGTGGAGCAACGGCGACCCGCTGTTCTATGACGAGAAGGGCTACGCAGGCCTCTCTGACATGGCCCGCTGGTACATCGGCGGCCTGCTGAAGCACTCTTCGGCAGTCCTGGCTTTCACCAACCCGACGGTCAACTCCTACCGCCGCCTGGTCAAGGGCTTCGAAGCCCCCGTGAACATGGTCTACTCGCAGGGCAACCGCTCCGCAGGTATCCGTATCCCCATCACGGGCACCAACCCGAAGGCCAAGCGCATCGAGTTCCGCGCACCGGACCCCTCGTCCAACCCGTACCTGGCGTTCGCTGCCCAGCTGATGGCCGGCATCGACGGCATCCGCAACCGCATTGAACCCCCGGCTCCCATCGACAAGGACCTCTACGAGCTCCCGGCCGAGGAAGCCAAGGACATCCCCAAGGCTCCGGGCTCCCTGGAAGAAGCTCTTGAGGCCCTTCGCGAGGACAACGAGTTCCTGCAGGCCGGCGGCGTCTTCACCCAGGACCTCATCGATACTTGGATCGACTACAAGTACGAGAATGAGATCCGCCCGCTGTCGCTGCGCCCGAACCCGTACGAGTTCGAGCTCTACTACGGCGTCTAAGCTCCACCACAAGCATTAACCAAGGCGATCCCCGTTCCACATGGACCGGGGATCGCCTTTTTAGTGAGCCAACTACTCAGTCTTATCCTGATCGCGTTCGCGGATGTTCCTGGCGATCTCATCCAGTTTCTCCTTGACGAAACCGGCAGCTTCCGACAGACCCTTTTCGGCGCTGCCGAGCGGATCCAGCTGAAGGTAGACCTTGTGGTCTATCGGGAGGTCGTATTCATCCTTCAGGTGGGTACCGCCGCCGACTCCATCCAGCGACAGGTAGACCAACGCTTCGGTTCGCGCAATGCCTGCGATGGTTCCGAAAACCACAGTGAAGTCATTGGGCTGAAAGCTCACGGACTGACCCACATGGCGCCGGTCCAACTCCCCGGCAAGGACGGTCTTCTCTGTCGAACTTCCCTTGTATTCCATGGACTTTCCTCTGCCTCGTGAACAGTGAACAGTGACACAAGAAGTCTATAAGGATACTTAGCGTCTGCGCAGCTTGATGCCCCACCAAGACCCGGCAGCGGCGGCACTCACGGGCGCGACGCGATCAGCGCTCGGTTCTGGGCGCCTGTCCCGGGACTTCCGGCGCCGCACAGTCAGTGCAGAACACCCGGTCGGTTTCTTCGCCGCAGCACTGGCAGCGATGGAGCAGGGCCGCTGGTTCAATCACATACGTTGTCATAACCACCATGCTGCCCCCGCGGCAATAGCGGGGACACGAGTAGCGTGTACTCGTTTTTTCGGCTGCCAGGCGCCTCGACTACTTGGATTCGTAAAAACGCAGCTCATCTAAGGTCGCCGGATCCGGGCTGACAACTCCCCCGGCCATGGCAGCAGGTTCGTTATCGGAGAAGGTGGCAAAGCAGCGCCGGCAGACAAAAGTACCGGCACGGCCGTGACGGGAGGACCAGTGCGGCCCTGCCTGCTCGCAGCGGAAACAGCACATGTTGGAGAAAGCTGCACCATCGGGATCCACACTGATTGTCACGGGAGAATCCTAAACGACCCCAGCCGCCCGGGACCAGACCCTCAGCCGGGATGGTTCTTCTACTGCTTGCCGTATTTCTTGTGCACCGCCTGCTTGCTGACGCCCAGGCAAAGGGCTATCGCCTCCCATGACAACCCGGACTGCCTGGCCGCACGTACCAGCGAAGCTTCCCGCCGCCCCACTTCCTTCTGAAGTTCAGCTACAGCGTAAAGTGCCTCAGCCGGGCCCATTCCATCCATCGATCCCACCAGTGTCTTCATTCGATCCACCTCCATGTCGTCAACCATAGTTGACAACATGGAGACCGTCAACCAATGTTGACACCAGCATCAGTCGAAGGCCCTGTACATGATCCGCTGCGGACCGGAACTGCCGCCCAGGTACCTGCCTGCATCGACGAAGCCGGCCCTGCCGTAAGCAACCCGGCCCGCCGGATTGCGTTCGTTAACGGACAGCACGACGCCGGCCTGGCCGCCGCCCAGCCGGGCCGTCAGCTTGCGCGCCTCCTCCACTGCCGCACGCGCGGCCCTTGTTCCCAGGCCGCGCCCTTGGCTTCCCGAGTCGATCAGGAAGCCCCTGAGAAGCCACGCTGAATCGTCGTCGGACCAACCTGCCAATCTCCCAGCCCCGCATTGGAGGGTCAGTACACCCACCGCCAGCCCCCCTGACTCAATGACGTACGGCAGGCGGGACTCCTCCTCCATGCCCAGCAGCATCATGCGGAGGGGGTCGCCGACAAACTCGCACTGCCCCGCCTTGACGGACAGCGAAGCCACGGCGCCCAGGTGAATGGCCCGCGCGTCATCGTCGAGCAATCTCAGCGGAATAAGCCACACATCATCCACACCATGGTGATCATTCACGCTCGAAAACAGATCTTCCGAGTCATATTCAAGCATTTTCCGGGGTCTTCCTACTAGGGTTGTCACAACAGTTCCCTACGTCGAAGGAACCTCTCCATGAACCGGCCGAACGTCATTCTGATCTGCGTGGATGAATGGAGGGGCGACTGCCTGTCCTCGGACGGCCATCCCCACGTCGAAACACCCCATCTCGACGAACTCGCCCGCAGCGGCGTGCGGTTCTCCAAAGGCTATTCTGCTACGCCATCCTGTGTCCCTGCCCGCGCGGCCCTGTTTACAGGCCAGTCGCAGGAACGGCACGGCCGGGTGGGGTATAACGACGGCATACCGTTTCACGCTGTCCACCCGGTGACCGTACAGGACGAGTTCAGGAAGGGCGGTTACCACACCCAAGCCATCGGAAAGATGCATGTGTGGCCCGAACGCTCAAGGCTCGGCTTCGACGACGTGATCCTCCATGATGGCTACCTTCACCACGCGCGGCGGCAACACCAACAGCACTTCGCCATGTTTGATGACTACGTCCCGTGGCTCCGCAGGCAGCCGGGGATAGGCCCGGATGCCGAGTATTTCGATCACGGAGTGAACTGCAACTCAATTGTCGCCCGGCCCTGGGACAAGGCGGAGAACCTGCACCCTACACAGTGGATCGGAACGCAGGCCATTGAATGGATGCAACGCCGTGATCCCGTGAAGCCCTTCTTCCTCTACCTTTCCTTCCACCGTCCGCACCCACCGTACGACCCGCCGTCGTGGGCGTTTGAGCAGTACCTCGGCATCCCTGACTATGAGGCCGTGGTGGGCAACTGGGAGCACCACTGGGATGAGAACCGGAGGGACGGCGACTACCAAGCAAGCTATGGCAGAATGCCGGACCATGTGGTCCACCGTGCCAGGGCTGGGTACTACGGCCTGATGGCGCAGATCGATTTGCAGATCAACCGGATCAAAGAGTCCTTGGCGGATTTTGGCCTTGACCACAACACCGTCATGGCCTTCACCAGCGACCACGGTGAAATGATGGGCGACCACCACATGTTCCGCAAAGCTGTGCCTTACGAAGGTTCCGCCCGCATTCCCTTCATTATCGCCAACTCACCTGCAGCAAAGGACTCAGCGCGTGGGGCCGTGGTGGACCACGTGGTGGAACTGCGGGACATCATGCCCACCCTGCTGGATCTTGCCGGGTTGCCCATCCCGGACTCCGTGGATGGGAAGTCCCTTGCGCCCCTGGTGCGGGGCGAGAATACCCAATCCGTCCGGGACGTCCTGCACGGCGAACACGTCTACTGGGGGCAGAACCTGCACTGGTTGACCGACGGACACCACAAATACATTTGGGGGTCCGGAAAAGGAACAGAAGAACTGTTCAACCTCGACGCCGACCCGCAGGAACGCTTTAACCTCGCCGACGACCCCGCGAGCCACGCTGAACTGGACCGCTGGCGGGATCGGATGGTGGAGACACTCCGGGACCGCGAAGAAGGCTACGTGGTCAACGGCAAGCTGGTGCCCGGCGTTCCGGTGGTCTCCATGTTGCGGCATGCCCGGGAAAAGGCCGACGCGGCCCTTCCCCTTGGCTAATTGCCGTAGAAGACCTTCTCGAACACGCCCCTGGCCCTCCGGCTGAGCCGTAAGTAGTCCTCTTCGAACTGGCCCGCATTTCCCGGCGCATATCCACACCACCGCGCCGCAGCCTCAAGGTCCTTGCGAGATGACGGCAAAAGGTCCGAAGCCCGTCCCGTGACGATCACATTCGCTGAACGTATCCGGCTGGCAAACCGCCAGGCATCCCGCAGCAGCGCAGCGTCGTCGTGGCCAATGAAGTCCAGCTTTTCCGCCGCGGCGAGGGCCTCAAGCGTCGAACTGGTCTGCAGCTCCGGATGCTGGCCGGCGTGCTGCAGCTGGATCAACTGGACCAACCACTCGACGTCGCTCAGCCCGCCGCGCCCAAGCTTGACGTGACGCGCAGGGTCAGCACCTCGCGGCAAACGTTCAGACTCCACGCGCGCTTTGATTCGACGGACTTCCCGCACATCCTGCTCCGCCAACTCACGTGGGTAGCGGATCGGATCAATAAGCCTGACGAAATCGGCAGCCAGCTCATCAGAACCTGCCATGGGGCGCGCCCGCAGCAGCGCCTGGGCCTCCCAGATCAGCGACCACCGGCGGTAGTACTCCGCATAAGACTCCAGCGACCGGACCATGGCACCGTTCTTGCCTTCGGGCCGCAGGTCCGCGTCCACCATGAGAACACGTTCGGCCATGATGGCCGGCTTGAGTGGCTGGGTGAGGAAGCTGGAGACTTTAGCGACGATCGCCGTCGCCTGCTCCTGGGCCTCTGCATCAGAGAACCCGGGCCGGGCGCGATGCACATAGATGACGTCGGCGTCCGAGCCGTAACCGATCTCCCGTCCGCCCTGCCGCCCCATGGCAACCACCAGGACATCGGTTTTCAGCGGACCATCGCCCGCAATGACGGATTCGGCTACATGAAGCGCCCCCAGGACAGCGGCCCGGTCCGTTTCGGCCAGAGCAAGACCAACCGCGTCCTGGTCCAGCAATCCGGAGCTGTCGGCAATCGCTGTCCGCAGGATCTCGCGGCGCCGGATCAGGCGAATGAGCCTCATGGCGCTTTCGGGATCCGGGTGGCGGGAAAGCTTGGAACGGATCTCCTGCCACTGGGCCTCGAAGCTGATGGGCACCAGCTCTTTGTCGCTGCCCAGCCAGGCTACGGATTCCGGGGAAACTTCCAACAGGTCAGAAATCAACCGGGAATTGGCCAGCACCTGGCACAAGCGTTCCGCCGCCGCCTGCGAATCCCTCAGCAGACCCAAATACCAGTGCGTGGTTCCAAGCGCTTCGCTGACCCTGCGGAAGGCGAGCAGACCGGCGTCGGGGTCCACGCCTTCAGCGAGCCAGCCCAGCAAAATGGGAAGAAGCTGCCGCTGCAGCGCCGCCCGCCGGCTGACTCCGGCCGTCAGTGCTTCAATGTGCCGCATGGCTCCTTGCGGATCCGAGTAACCCAGGGCAGCAAGCCGGCCTTGCGCTGCCTCGGGGCTGAGCTTGGCATCCTCGCTGCTCAGCTTGGCCGCAGTATTGAGCAGGGGGCGGTAGAAGATGCGCTCGTGCAGCTCCCGCACGGCTTTTTTGGTCTTCTGCCACGTAGCCATCAGCTGGTCCGGATGGGGCCGCTCCAGCGAGAAGGGCCCCAGGACGGCCTTGGCAAGGAACCGTTGGGCGTCCTCTGTCACAGGCATGAGGTGGGTTCGCCGCAACTGGAAAAGCTGGATCCGGTGCTCCAGCAAGCGCAGGTACCGGTAGGCGTTGTCGAAAGCGGCCGCATCCGAACGGCCAATGTAGCCGCCGGCAGAGAGTGCGGCAATGGCTGACGTGGTGTCCCTGCATCGAAGGGATTCATCGGATTTTCCATGGACCAGTTGCAGCAACTGGACGGTGAACTCGACATCGCGAAGGCCGCCCCGCCCCAGCTTGATCTGGCGCTGTTCCTCGGCCGCGGGAATGTAATCGGTGACCCTGCGGCGCATCGCCTGCACAGATTCGACGAACCCCTCACGGCCTGCGGAGGCCCACACCAGCGGTTCCACTGCCTTCTCATAGCGCTGGCCCAGTTCGCGGTCGCCGGCGATGGTCCGTGCCTTCAGGAGCGCTTGGAACTCCCAGCTTTCTGCCCAGCGTGCGTAGTAGCTGAGATGGGAGGGCAAGGTTCGGACCAACGGCCCCGATTTACCTTCGGGACGGAGGTTGGCATCGACTTCCCACAGCCCGGGCTCCGGCGCCGACGAGGAAATCGCACGGGAAATCCCGGACGCCAGGGCCGTACCAATGGTGGATGCCCGCGCGTCCTCCAGCTCGCCTGCCTCAATGACGTAGATGACATCGACGTCGGAGATGTAGTTCAGTTCGCGGGCGCCGCATTTGCCCATCCCCATGACGGCAAGCCCGACGTCGGCGATCTCCGCGGCAGCGTACTGTCCGGCCGCTTCGGCCCGGGACACGGCGAGGGCAGCCTCGATGGCGGCACCGGCAAGGTCGGCCAGCTCGGCTCCGACAGCCGGCATGAAGTCCTGGGGCGATGCGGCACAAAGATCCTTGATGGCCAGCTCTGTCAGCCCGCGTCGATAGGCGCTTCGAAGGGCCGCGTAGGCCGGCATCCCCGTTATCCCGGCCACCGGGCGCTGGGCTCCGGGTTCGGCCTTCACGGAACGGAGCAGCATGGCCCGGAGCTCTTCGCTGGAGGCCTGGAGGGGCTCCGGGCTGACGCGGACATCGAAGACATCCAGATGTTCCGGCCGACGCATGAGGAACTCCCCCAGCGCCTCGGAAGCGCCCAACAGACGGTACATGGGCTCGCTGGTGTCCTGCTCCGCCGCAGCCAGCTTCTTCAGCCCGGGATTCTTCTCGAGGAGCCGGACCAGCGATTGCAGCGCCGTGTCCGGGCTCGCCGACATGGAGAGCCCGGCAAAGAGCGCTTCCTGGTCAATGCCCTCAAGCTCAGGAGCAGCAAGGAAACGTTCTGCCTTTTCGAGATCACTGAAACCGGCTGAAATGAGCCGACGTGCAAGGCTCATTGGCCCTGCCTACAGAATGCCGAGGTTGCGCTGCAACTCGTACGGCGTGACCTGGAGGCGGTAATCCTGCCACTCCGCGCGCTTGTTGCGCAGGAAGTGCTCAAAGACCTGCTCGCCCAGGATCTCGGCCACAAGCTCTGATTCCTCCATGGCGCGGATGGCGTCGTGGAGGCTGGCGGGCAACGGCGCATGCCCCATGGCCCTGCGCTCAGCGGTGGTCAACGACCAGACGTCGTCTTCTGCTGCAGCGGGAAGTTCGTAGCCTTCCTCGATGCCCTTCAATCCGGCGCCCAGCAGGACAGCGTAGGCCAGGTACGGGTTGGTGGCGGAGTCGATCCCGCGGTACTCGATGCGCGCCGACTGGCCCTTGCCGGGCTTGTACAGCGGAACGCGGACAAGGGCGGAGCGGTTGTTGTGTCCCCAGCTCAGGTAGCTCGGCGCCTCGCCGCCGCCCCAAAGCCGCTTGTAGGAGTTCACGAACTGGTTGGTGACTGCCGTGAATTCGGGCGCGTGCTTCAGGATTCCCGCGATGAACTGGCGTGCCGTCTTGGACAGCTGGAACTCAGCTCCGGCTTCGAAGAACGCGTTGGTATCGCCCTCGAACAGGGAGAAGTGGGTGTGCATGCCGGAGCCGGGGTGGTCGGTGAATGGCTTGGGCATGAAGGTGGCGTATGTCCCCTGCTGGAGCGCGACCTCCTTGATGACCGTACGGAAGGTCATGATGTTGTCAGCGGTCTGCAACGCATCCGCGTAACGGAGGTCGATCTCGTTCTGGCCCGGGCCGGCTTCATGGTGGCTGAATTCCACGGAGATGCCGACGGATTCGAGCATGGTGACAGCCGTACGGCGGAAGTCCTGGGCAACGCCGCCCGGAACGTGGTCGAAGTAGCCTCCCTCATCCACGGGAACCGGAGAGCCATCGGGGCCGAGGTCCTTGGACTTGAGCAGGTAGAACTCGATCTCGGGGTGGGTGTAGCACGTGAACCCCATGTCTGCAGCCTTGGCCAGGGTCCGCTTGAGGACGTTGCGGGGGTCAGCGGCAGAGGGTTCACCATCAGGAGTCAGGACGTCGCAGAACATGCGCGATGTCTGCTCCGTCTCACCGCGCCACGGCAGGATCTGGAAAGTCGACGGATCCGGCTGGGCGAGCATGTCGGACTCAAAGACGCGGGCAAGGCCCTCGATTGCTGAACCGTCAAAGCCGAGGCCTTCTTCAAAGGCTCCTTCAACCTCGGCAGGCGCAAGCGCCACCGATTTAAGGGAACCCACGACGTCGGTGAACCACAAGCGTACGAAGCGCACGTCACGCTCTTCGATCGTCCGCAAAACGAACTCTTGCTGGCGGTCCATAGGGCCTCTTTTCCGATTCAGTGTCCATGCCGCTGGTTCCAATGGTTTGGAGCCACGACAACTCAGCCTTCACTCTACTAAGACTTCGGTGCTTATGCCGCAGCAGTACCTGCGCGTAACACAGCGTTTACATTCAGTGACGCTTGGCACACTGGTGGCAGGCGTCGTCGGCACCCCTTAGGCTCTACCCATGGCCCCGAGCAACCTCCCTGAGTCCACCACGCCCGCCGAAGTTCCCGCACCGTACGGGACCGGCCCGGCAGCTGCTGCCACGACGCCCGCTTCAAGCACTGGAAAGCCGATCAGCAGAGTCAGGATCCACCACCTCCAGCAGGCCAAGGACAATGGCGGGCGCTTCGCCATGCTGACTGCCTATGAGCAGTACACCGCGGAGATCTTTGACCAAGCCGGAATCGAAGTCCTCCTCGTCGGCGACTCGGCATCCAACAACGTCTTCGGCAACGAGACGAGCCTGCCGGTCACTGTGGACGAACTCCTGCCCCTGACACGGGCGGTGAGCCGGGCGGCCAAGCGGGCCCTGATCGTGGCGGACCTTCCCTTCGGAAGCTACGAGGTTTCGCCAGGGCACGCAGTTGCTACAGGCGTCAGGTTCCTCAAAGAAGGCCTGGCGCACGCGGTCAAGATCGAGGGCGGCGCCTATTACGCGGACACCGTCAAAGCCATGGTCCAGGCCGGCATCCCCGTCATGGCCCACATTGGCTTTACCCCGCAAAGCGAACATTCTTTGGGCGGCTATCGCGTCCAGGGCCGCGGAGACGACGCACAACGCCTCGTGGACGACGCCGTTGCGTTGCAGGACGCCGGAGCTTTCAGCGTGCTCATGGAAATGGTTCCGGCGGAGACGGCAGCCGCCGTCGATGCCGCGCTGCGGGTACCTACCGTAGGTATCGGTGCGGGCAACACCACTACAGGCCAAGTCCTCGTGTGGCAGGACATGGCGGGATTGCGGGGAGGCAAAATGGCCAAGTTCGTCAAGCAATACGCTGATCTCCGCACCACCCTGGGCGACGCAGCGGCAGCCTACGGCGAGGACGTCAGGTCCGGGCAGTTTCCCGGACCTGAGCATTCCTTCTAATCGTCGTCCTGGGCGTCCCAGGCATCGTTTCGGGCCTTAACCTTTTCCAAGGCGTGCTCGGCTTCTTCCCTGGTTTTATAGGGGCCAATCAGCTGGGTCCAATCGGACATGGCGTCCTCTTCGATCTCGTGCGTCTTGACGTTGTACCAGTACTCCGTCACGTCTCCTCCTCGGTCCTCGGGCGGCTGGACGCGTAACGTTGGCGGGGTCACAGGAACCCAGCCACCCTTTGTTACTTACGTCTCTTGTGTGCCTTATATGATCAATCTATGCCTTCTCTTGCTTCGACTGCACCCATCGGCGCCCTCACACCGGGAACCGTCAGCCCCGAGCGGCCTGTCCCGGTCTCTATTCCGCGGCCCGAGTACGTCGGCAAGAAGGCGGCGGCCAAGTTCACAGGTTCCGAGGTGAAGTCGGCGGAGACCATCGAGAAGATCCGCATCGCCGGCAAAATCGCTGCCCAGGCGATCGTCGAGGTCGGCAAGCACCTGGAGCCCGGCGTCACCACGGACTACCTGGATAAAATCGGCCACGAGTTCCTCCTGGACCATAAGGCCTATCCCTCCACGCTTGGCTACCGTGGCTTTCCCAAGTCGTTGTGTTCCTCGCTGAACGAAGTCATCTGCCACGGGATCCCCGATTCCACCGTGGTGCAGGACGGCGACATCCTGAACATCGACATCACAGCCTTCATCGGTGGAGTCCATGGGGATACCAACTACACTTTCCTGGTTGGCGACGTGGATGAGGAATCCCGTCTGCTGGTTGAGCGTACGCAGGAGTCGCTCAACCGGGCCATCAAGGCCGTGGCCCCTGGCCGCGAAATCAACGTAATCGGCCGTGCCATCCAGTCCTACGCCAAACGCTTCGGCTACGGCGTGGTGCGGGACTTCACTGGCCACGGCGTGGGTGAGGCCTTCCACACGGGCCTCATCATTCCGCATTACGACGCAGCCCCGGCGTACAACACCGTGATCGAGGCAGGCATGGTCTTCACCATTGAACCCATGCTGACGCTCGGCACCATCGAATGGGACATGTGGGCCGACGACTGGACAGTCGTCACCAAGGACCACAAGCGCACGGCCCAGTTCGAACACACCCTGCTGGTTACTGAGACCGGCGCGGAAATCCTTACCCTTCCCTAAGCTCTTCGGAAGGTCCAGCAGCCCGGGCGGCTGCGCCATGCCCATCCCCTCCTGCCATGATCGGAATTGCATTGTCCAAGAAGGATGAGAAGACCCACAAGAACGCACCGCTGATCGGTATCGACATCGGTGGCACCGGCATCAAGGGCGGCATTGTCGACCTGAAAAAGGGCAAGCTGATTGGTGACCGCTTCCGTGTTCCCACACCCCAACCCGCAACTCCCGAGGCAGTCGCCGGGGTCGTAGCCCAGATTGTCGAAGAACTCTCCAGCCGTCCGGACGCCCCGGCTGCAGACTCCCCGGTGGGTGTGACCTTCCCCGGTATCATCCAGCACGGCGTGGTCAACTCAGCAGCGAACGTGGACAAGACCTGGCTCGGCACTGACATCGACGCAACGTTTACCAAGCGTCTTGGCCGTCCCGTGGAGGTCATCAACGATGCCGACGCAGCCGGTCTCGCGGAAGCCCGCTACGGAGCCGGCGAAGGCGTGGACGGAACGGTCCTGGTCATCACGCTGGGAACCGGCATTGGTTCTGCCTTCATTTTCAACGGCCAACTGGTCCCCAACGCCGAACTGGGCCACCTGGAGGTGGATGGACACGACGCCGAGACCAAGGCTTCCGCGGTAGCCCGTGAACGCGATGGACTGAGCTGGGACGAGTACGGCGTCCTGCTTAACCGCTACCTTCAACACGTGGAATTCCTGTTCTCTCCCGAACTTTTCATTGTGGGCGGCGGCATTTCCAAGCGCTCCGACGAGTACTTCCCGCATCTGGACCTGCGCACCAAGATCGTGACCGCAAAATTGAAGAACGACGCCGGCATTGTCGGTGCAGCGCTTGAGGTCGCCCTGCACCACAAGCTCGCCAAGTAGTCCGCGGGATGGCTGGGGGCACGGTCCTGGAGGTCGGTACGGCTATCGTGACGGGAGCCAGCCGAGGCATCGGCGCAGCCGTGGCACTCGCTGCAGCCCGCGCCGGATACGCGGTGGTGGTGAATTACTCCGAGGACAGTGCCGGAGCCAAAACCGTGGTGGAGGACATCATCGGCGTGGGCGGCAGGGCACTGGCCGTCCAGGCAGATATCAGCCGCCCTGCCGACGTCGTGCGTTTGTTCGACGAAGCCGCAGGCCTGGGTCAGGTGACCGCTGTCATCAATAACGCGGCCATCACTGGCAACCTGATCGGCACCTTGGTGGAGGTCCCGGCCGAGACCGTCCAACGGGTCGTTGACGTCAACGTGTCCGGGATGATCTACACGTGCCAGGAAGCCGTGCGACGACTCTCCACGGACAACGGCGGCAGCGGTGGATCAATCGTCAATATCTCCTCTACGGCCACCAAGGCGGGCTCCCCCGGAACGTGGGTCCACTACGCTGCCACAAAGGGGGCTGTGGATGTCCTCACGGTTGGTTTGGCGGCCGAGGTGGCCAAACAGGGCATCCGGGTCAATGCGGTGGCCCCCGGCAGCACCAACACCGGATTGCATGCCGCCGCGGGGATGCCGGACCGGGTGGAAAGACTGAACTCCACCATTCCCATGGGGCGCGGGGCCGAACCCGAAGAAGTGGCGGCGGCAGTCCTGTGGCTGATGTCCGCTGAGGCGGGGTACATCACCGGCGCTGTGCTTCCTGTTTCCGGCGGACGCTGACCGGCGTGCCGGAAAGGCGTACCCCGATGCGCTTCGGTCCTGGTGCCGGTGGCGAGTGCGGCTTCCCCTCCGCACCGCCACCGGAGCTAGAGCGGGCTCTTCTCTGAACCCGTGGCCTCTTTGGCGCCGGCCTTCGCATGCTCTTGATGCTCGTGGCGAAGCAGTGAGATGGCCGATTCGAAATCTTCCAGGGACTCGAAAGCCTGGTAGACGCTGGCGAAGCGCAGGTACGCCACCTCGTCCAGCTTCCGCAGGGGGCCAAGAATGGCCAAACCTACCTCGTGCGCGTCAATTTCCGCTGCACCCGAGGACCGGATGTTCTCTTCGACTTCCTGAGCCAGCATGGCGAGATCGTCCTCGGTGACCGGGCGTCCCTGGCATGCCTTGCGGACACCACTGATGACCTTGATGCGGCTGAAGGGCTCGCCGACGCCGGACCGTTTGATGACGGACAGGCTGGTGGTCTCCACTGTGGTGAATCGGCGACCACACTCTGGGCATTGACGGCGGCGGCGGATGGAAGAGCCGTCGTCGGCCATGCGGCTGTCAACGACGCGGGAGTCGGGGTTCCGGCAGAACGGACAATACACGCTGGGCCTCCCCTGACAGATCCGGCACGAAACGGGCCCGGCGGGTTGCCGGAAACGCAAAAGGTGCCGGAAGTTTAACTTCCGGCACCAGTTTACGTTTGTTCAGTACGTAATGACAAGCGTGTAATTACTACATGTAGTGGTGGGCACCCTTATATGTAGTGGTTGGACGCTTACGCGAAGCGGATCCGTACCGCGTCGCCGTGGCCGGGAAGATCCTCGGCACCGGACAGGCTCACGATGTGGCCGCTGACCTGTTCCAGCGCCGAACGGTTGTAGTTGATGACCTGCACGGCACGGAGGAACGTGGTGACGTTCAAGCCTGAAGAGAAGGCGGCTGTCCCACTGGTGGGCAATACGTGGTTGGATCCGGCGCAGTAATCACCCAGGCTCACGGGGCTGTAGTCACCTACAAAGATGGCACCGGCATTGCGGATCCGCGACGCCACAGCCGCAGCATCCGCCGTCATGATTTCCAAGTGTTCAGCCGCATAGGCATTGCAGACCGCGATCCCCTGATCAAGATCGTCCACCAGCACCACACCGGACTGAGGCCCGGACAATGCCTCCAGAACCCGGGTGCTGTGCTTGGTGACGGCAGCCTGCCGTGCAAGTTCACGCACGACGGCGTCAGCCAGGTCAGCGGAGTCCGTCACCAGGACCGAAGCTGCTTTGGGATCGTGCTCTGCCTGGCTGATGAGGTCGGCGGCCACGAGGGGAGCTTGTGCAGTGGAGTCGGCAAGAATGGCGATCTCGGTGGTGCCGGCCTCGGAGTCGATGCCCACCACGCCCTTGACGAGCCTCTTGGCTGTGGCTACGAAGATGTTTCCGGGGCCAGTCACCACGTCCACAGGTTCGATGGGCAACTCATCCGCTGAGCCCGGGATCCCGTACGCGAAGGAAACGATCGCCTGTGCACCGCCGATGGCATAGACCTCATCAATGCCCAACAGCTTTGCGGCCGCCAGGATGGTGGGGTGCGGAAGGCCGTCGAAGTCTTTCTGCGGCGGGGAAGCCAGCGCAATCGACTCAACTCCGGCCGCTACGGCCGGTACAACGTTCATGATCACGGAGGAAGCCAACGGAGCGAGCCCGCCGGGCACATAGAGCCCAACACGGCCGACTGGAATCCAATTCTGGCTGACGACGGCACCATCGGCCAGGGCAACATCCACATTGGCCGGACGCTGCTGCTCTGCAAACTGGCGGGCTCGGCTGATGGACTCTTCCAAAGCAGCGCGGACGTCGGGATCCAGCCGGGCCAAGGCCTGGGTCAGCGCCTCGGCCGGCACGCGCGGGTGGGACTGTTCCACGCCGTCGAACTTCTTCGCCAGCTCAGCGAGGGCCGCAAAGCCGCGGCCGCGGACGGCTGAGATGATGTCCTGGACCTTCTGCTCGGCGTCGGCCATGGTCTGATGGCGCGCCCTGGGGACTGCGGCACGCAACTCAGCCAAGGAGAGGTGGCGGCCCCGGAAATCGATGCTCCGGAAATCGAGGGAAGCGGCGGCGCGGGCGGAAGTATCCGAAGAAGTGGTCACGTGGCTATTTTACGGGCTTCTTGGAAAGAACCCCGAACAGCGCCAGGACGAACGTGATGAATGCCGTCGCAGCCGGCCACAGGACCAGCACAGCATAGGAACGGAGGGTGAATCCATATCCGGGGCCCAGGGCGGGGTTGGGAGCCGGACCAAACAGCTGCGCGGCCAGCAAGCCAACCAACCACGCCACAAGGCCACCCAATGCGCCACCTGCAAGTGCGAACGTCAACCGGCGTCCCACGTTGTGGCCCTGCAGTTTCCCGTCCAGCATGACGCCGGTGAAGCAGCCCGCCACGAGCACCAAACCTGCCAGGACCAGGTCGCGTGGAAGCCAGGACTCCGGATTGCTTGCATCGGCAAGCGCGGGGTTGCCGGAAACAAAGTTGAGCCCACCGGGAGCAAGCAGCCACCAGAGCACGCCAACAACGACGCCGGCAACTGTCGGAAGGACAAGCCAGAGAGTCTCCTTGGAACTGCCGGGAGGAGGGGCCGAAGCCGGTTCGGCAACAGCAGGGACGTGCACGGTTGGCTCGGTCATACCCCTCACATTAACAAAGGTTCATGCAGGCCCCACAAAATGAGGACCCGCCAGCGCCGGAGGAATACTCTGAAGGGAGACTCAGCCCCCAGTCCAGGAGATTCATCCACGTGACAAGCGAACCATCCGGCTTTGACCGGACTTTCAGGGAGATGTTCCGCCGGCATGCGGCCGGAGTTGCCATCATCACGGCGAACTTGAACGGAAAGCCCTTCGGTTTCACGGCCACTTCTGTGGCGTCGCTGTCCGCTGAGCCGCCCCGTTTCACCTTCAACATGGCCAGGAGCTCCAGTTCGTGGCCGGCCGTGGCGAATGCCGAGTACATCGGCGTCCACATGCTCGGGCTCGAGAACCAAGCCCTCGCCAACCGTTTCGCCCGCACACGTGACCGGTTCGACGGCGACCACTGGGAGCCGGGCCCTCACGACGTCCCCATCCTCAAGGACGTCAGCGGCTGGCTTGTGGGCAGGATCCAGATGCGGCTCTCGTTCGAGAACAACGCAGTGGTAGTGGTGGAGGTTGTTGACGGGCAAGTCGGCGGTGACGGCACTCCCCTGCTCTACCACAGCGGCGGCTACAGCAAGCCTGCCCCGCTCGACTACGAAATCTAGTCAACGCGGAATCCGCGCGGGCGGGGCGGGCCGCTAGTTGTCCAGGCAGGCCGGGCCCAGCAGGACTTTCAGGTCACCAAAAAGGGACGGACTGGGGTTGACCCGCATATGCACGGGCAGCCCCATGACCTCCACCTTGGTATCACCCATCAGCTTGAGCCGGACTTCGGAGTTCCCGCGGTGAGTGCGCAGCACATCGCGCAGGTCCGTCACTACCGCTTCGGTGGCCTTGAAGGTGGGGATGGTAATGACGACGGGACCATTAACGCTCTCGCTGAGGTCCGGGACTGAAAGCTCCATGCAGTTCAGCGTCACGGCGCCATCGTCCCGGCGTTGCAGCCTGCCCTTAACCACCACAATGAGGTCCTCCGCCAGTACGGAGGCGATGGGACCGTAGACCTGGCCGAAGAACATGACCTCCATGGAAGCGCCGAGGTCTTCGATTTCGGCCCGGGCGTAGGCGTTGCCGCTGGCCTTGGCGATCCTGCGGCTCAACGAGGTGATCATGCCCGCGATGGTGACAATCGCGCCGTCGTGCGGTCCGTCCTCACCGATGATCGAGGTAATGGACTGTTCCGCGTGCTGACTGAGAACGCCCTCCAGCCCCTGCAGGGGATGATCTGAAACGTAAAGCCCCAGCATGTCCCGTTCGAAGGACAGCTTGTCCTTCTTCTCCCACTCGGGCATGTCCGGGATTTCCGTGGTGAGCGACGCTTCGGGCTCCTGGTCCTCGAAGCCGGCGAAGAGGTCGAACTGGCCAATCGCCTCGTTTCGTTTGAGGGTGATCACCGAATCGATGGCTTCTTCGTGGATCATGGCCAAAGCCCGGCGGTGGTGCCCCAGCGAGTCGAAAGCGCCGGCCTTGATCAGCGATTCGATGGTGCGCTTGTTGCACACCACGGCCGGAACCTTCAAGAGGAAATCCTTGAACGAGGTGTAGTTTCCCTCTGTTGCCCGCGTTGAGACCATGGCGTCCACCACGTTGACACCGACGTTCCTGATGGCACCCATGCCGAAACGGATGTCCGTTCCCACAGGCGTGAAGTTCAGCGAGGATTCGTTGACATCCGGCGGCAGGACCGTGATGCCCATGCGCCGGCACTCGTTGAGGTAGATGGCCGACTTGTCCTTGTCATCGCCCACCGAGGTCAGCAGTGCAGCCATGTATTCCGGCGCGTAGTGCGCCTTCAAGTAGGCCGTCCAGTAGGAGATCACGCCATACGCAGCCGAGTGGGCTTTATTGAAGGCATAATCGGAGAACGGAAGCAGAATGTCCCACAAGGTCTTCACGGCAGCCATGGAGTAGCCATTGTCCTGCATGCCTTGGGAGAAGCCGGCAAACTGTTTGTCCAGTTCAGACTTCTTCTTCTTGCCCATGGCGCGGCGGAGAATGTCAGCTTGGCCCAGCGAGTATCCGGCAAGCTTCTGTGCCACGGCCATAACCTGCTCCTGATACACGATCAGGCCGAAGGTGCCGCCGAGGATTTCCTTGAGGGGTTCTTCCAGCTCCGGGTGGATCGGGATGACCTCTTGGATCCCGTTCTTGCGCAGCGCGTAGTCAGTGTGGGCGTTGGCGCCCATGGGACCCGGCCGGTACAGCGCCAGGACCGCAGAGATGTCTTCGAAGTTGTCGGGCTTCATCAGCTTGAGCAAGGACCGCATGGGTCCACCGTCAAGCTGGAACACGCCCAGGGTGTCACCGCGGGCAAGGAGTTCATAGGAAGCGGCGTCGTCGAGTTCCAGGTTTTCCAGGTCCAATTCGACGTCGCGGTTCATCTTGATGTTTTCCAGGGCATCCGAAATGATCGTCAGATTTCGGAGGCCCAGGAAGTCCATCTTGATCAGGCCGAGGCCCTCGGACGTCGGGTAATCGAACTGGGTGATGACCTGGCCGTCCTGGAAACGGCGCATGATCGGAATGACATCGATGATGGGGTCCGAGGACATGATGACACCAGCGGCGTGGACACCCCACTGGCGCTTCAGGCCTTCGATGCCCAAGGCGGTCTCGAAGACCTTGGCGGCCTCCGGATCGGTAGCGATGAGCTGGCGGAAATCGCCCGCTTCGCTGTAGCGCTTGGACTCCGGGTTCTGGATGTCGGCCAGCGGAATGTCCTTGGCCATGACGGCAGGCGGAAGCGCCTTGGTCAGGGTCTCACCCATGCTGAAGGGGTAGCCCAGCACGCGGGAGGAGTCCTTGAGCGCCTGCTTGGTCTTGATGGTTCCGTAGGTGACGATCATCGCCACGCGCTCGTCGCCGTATTTCTTGGTGACGTAGTCAATCACTTCGGAGCGGCGCCGATCATCGAAGTCGACGTCGAAGTCGGGCATGGAAACGCGGTCCGGGTTCAGGAAGCGTTCGAAGATCAGGCCGTGCTGCAGAGGGTCGAGGTCGGTGATGCGCATGGCGTAAGCCACCATGGAGCCTGCACCGGAACCACGGCCGGGACCCACCCGGATCCCGTTGTTCTTGGCCCAGTTGATGAAGTCGGCAACCACCAGGAAGTAGCCCGGGAATCCCATGGAGGTAATGACGCCGAGCTCGTAGTCCGCTTGCTTGCGGACCTTGTCCGGAATGCCCTGGGGGTAACGGTACTTCAGCCCGGTGTCTACTTCCTTGACCAGCCAGGAGGTCTCGTCTTCGCCGGGCGGGCAAGGGAAACGCGGCATGTAGTTGGCGCCCGTATTGAAGGAAACTTCACAGCGCTCTGCAATGAGCAGCGTGTTGTCGCACGCCTCGGGGTGGTCGCGGAACAGTTCCCGCATTTCCTGCGGCGACTTCAGGTAGTAGCCGCTGCCCGAGAAAGCGAAGCGGGAGCCGCCGTTGTCATACGTTGGTTCCAGGAGCGTGGAACCGGACTGGATTGCCAGCAGGGCCTCGTGGGCTTTGGCATCGTGCTCGTGCGTGTAGTGGAGGTCGTTGGTGGCCACCAGCGGGAGACTGAGCTCCTTGCCCAGGCGCAGGAGGTCGCCGGTGACGCGGCGTTCAATGTCCAGGCCGTGGTCCATCAGCTCAAGGAAGTAGTTCTCTGCCCCGAAGATGTCGCGGAACTCCGCTGCGGCCTCAACGGCTTCGCGGTAAAGGCCGAGCCTCAGCTTGGTCTGGACTTCCCCGGAAGGGCAGCCCGTGGTGGCGATCAAACCTTCGGAGTAGGTGTTAAGCAGGTCCCGGTCCAGCCTGGGCCACTTACCAAAAACGGAGTCGAGGGAAGCAATGGACGAGGCCCGGAACAGGTTCCTCATACCCACGTTGTTGTAGCTCAGGAGCGTCATGTGGGTGTACGAGCCACCACCGGAAACATCATCCTTGCGCTGGCTTTCGTCGCCCCAGCGTACTCGTTCCTTGTCACCCCGGGCGGTGCCGGGCGTGACGTAGGCTTCGACGCCGATGATGGGCTTGATGCCCTGGTCGGTGGCCTTGCGCCAGAAGTCGAACGCACCGAACAGGTAGCCGTGGTCCGTGGTGGCCAGGGCGGGCATCCCGAGACGTTCGGTTTCATCGAACAGCTCACCCAGTCTGGCCGCTCCATCCAGCATGGAGTACTCGGTATGGGTGTGCAGGTGGACGAACGAATCATTGCTGGAAGTCACCACGACAGTCTACCGTCCCTGCCCGCGCGGGGCAGGGACCCCTGGCCGGCGGTGCCCTACGCTGAACCGGTGGCGAGGAGATCCAAGGCGTACTGGAGGTCCGCCGGATACTCGCTGCTGACTTCCACCCACTCACCGGTGCCGGGGTGGGTAAATCCAAGCTGACGTGCGTGCAACCACTGCCGGGTCAATCCAAGGGTGGCTGCGAGACGGGGATCCGCACCGTAGGTGAGATCTCCGGCACACGGGTGACGCAAGGCCGAAAAGTGCACGCGGATCTGGTGCGTCCGGCCGGTCTCCAGGTGCACTTCCACCAGGGTTGCCTTGCCGAAGGCTTCCAATACCTCATAGTGGGTCACTGATGGCCGGCCGTCTTCGATCACCGCGAACCGCCAGTCGTGGCCGGGGTGGCGACCGATCGGAGCATCGATGGTGCCCTCCAGGGGGTCGGGCAGTCCTTGAACCACGGCGTGGTAGACCTTCTCCACCGTGCGCTCCTTGAAAGCGCGCTTCAGCACCGTATACGCGTGTTCAGTCTTGGCCACCACCATGACCCCCGACGTGCCGACATCGAGCCTGTGGACGATCCCTGCGCGCTCGGGCGCTCCGGATGTCGAGATCCTGTACCCGGCGCCGGCGAGACCTCCCACCACTGTGGGTCCCACCCACCCTGGTGAGGGATGGGCTGCGACTCCCACCGGCTTGTCGATGACAACGAATTCCTCGTCGTCCAGCAGGATCTTCAGGCCTTCCACAACTTCCTCCACCACTTCCAAGGGGTCCCGCCGATCAGGGACGGTGACATGCAGCACCGAGCCGGCGGCCAGCTTTGCCGATTTCCCCACTGGCACGCCGCCTACGGTGACGTTGCCCTCAGCGATCAGCAGCGCCGCCGCAGAACGGGAAATGTCAAGCAATTGGGCCAGGCCGGCGTCAGCCCGCACACCTGCAAGTTCGTCGGGCACTACAACAGTGCTACTCACCGGCAGTTTCCCCCGTGGAACCGCCGGCCGGCTTGGCGTCATTGGCAGGCTTGCCGTCATCAGCCGGCTTGGGAGCAGGCGCCTGACGCGTCCCATCCATGCCGATGCCGCGAAGCGTCAGGAGGCAGATGATGACGACGCCGGACACCACAGCTGAGTCGGCGATGTTGAAAATGGCAAAGTTGGGCAGCTGGATGAAATCCACCACGTGTCCCATGGCAAAGGACGGTTCCCGGAACAATCGATCTGTGAGGTTGCCCAGCGCTCCCCCGAGGAGCAGGCCCAGCGACAAGGCCCACCAGGCCGATCCCAGGCGCCGTAGTTGGAACAGGATCGCCACGGATACGACGGCCATGACAATCGTAAAGATCCACGTCACGTTCTCGCCGATGGAGAACGCAGCACCCGAGTTCCGGATGTAGTACCAGTGCAGCAGCGGGGGAAGTACGGGAATCCGCTCGCCCTCCGTCATATTGCTGGTCACCCAAAGCTTGGTGAGTTGGTCAAAGGCGTAGGCAAACACGGCGAAGCCGGCAAACAGCCAGAGCATGGCCGGGCGCCACTTGCGGCGGGCGGCGGGCGCCGGCTGCGGGGCGTCATCGGTG
Organism: Arthrobacter sp. WCS2018Hpa-7; assembly: GCF_031843805.1. Lineage (NCBI taxonomy): Bacteria > Bacillati > Actinomycetota > Actinomycetes > Micrococcales > Micrococcaceae > Arthrobacter > Arthrobacter sp. WCS2018Hpa-7. Next base: position 75,690 of record NZ_JAVTJB010000018.1, on the reverse strand, counting down.
AAATCGGTCATAGTGCTTTCATTCGGGAAGCGTGGCGGGCGCTGTCATGGGCTTTAACAGCAAAAGCCGGTGGCCGAGGAGTCCTCAGCCACCGGCTTTCAGAATACTTGCTAAACGTCTGCGGTTGCTTCGCCGACCTCGGGGGCGGCAACAGAACCACGGGCGTCCAGGTCGCGCAGCTGGCCTTCGATGTAGGCCTTCAGGCGTGAACGGTAATCGCGCTCGAAGCCACGGAGCTGCTCAACCTTGCGCTCAAGGACGGAGCGCTGCTGCTCCAGGGCACCAAGGATCTTGCGGGACTTCTCCTGGGCATCGTTGACGAGGCTGGAAGCCTCGATCTGAGCCTCGGCAATGATCTTTTCCTTCTGCTGCGCACCGTCGGAGACGTGCTTGTCGTGCATCTGCTGGGCCATGGCCAGCAGACCTGCAGCAGATTCAGCGGAGGGTGTGACGCTGTTGTTCGCAGCGGGAGCCTTCGCAGCAGCGGCAGAAGCCGCTGCAGCCTGCTCGGCTTCCTTCTTCTTGGCAGCTTCTGCAGCCTTGGCTTCGGCCTCTGCCTTGGCTTCAGCTTCCTTGTCGACCTTGACGGGGGCAGGAACCTTCTCAACCACCGGAGCCGCAGCAGTTGCAGCAGGCACTGCCGAACCGGCTTCGCCGAGCTTCTTGCGAAGTTCGTCATTTTCCTGGTTCAAGCGGCGAAGTTCCACCACGATCTCGTCGAGGAAGTCATCTACCTCGTCCTGGTCGTAGCCTTCGCGGAACTTGGTCGGCTGAAAGCGCTTGTTGACAACGTCTTCTGGCGTCAAAGCCATCTGGTCACCTCGTTGGTCTAGTTAGTCAGTAGGCCTTCCGGCCGTTCAAAACTACGGTACCTAAATATCATCTTGTTCCTCCAATTCAACACCATCGTGTTGATTTGGAGAATTTGCGGCCTTTGAACCATCGGTGGTCCGGGTTCCGCGGAGCAGCTACGCCAGGCTGCTGGTTACCGCCATAGCAATACTGACGGCAATAATCAGGATCAGGAAGCCCAAATCCAAGGAGATTCCGCCCAACTGGAGGGGCGGTATCAGCCTCCGGAGCCTCCCCAGCGGAGGATCCGTCACGGAGTAGACCACATGCGCTGTAACCAACGCCACACCCCGTGGCCGCCACTGGCGGGCAAACATCTGGACCCATTCGAAGATGAGCCGGATGATCAGGGCAATGAAGAACAGTAACAACACAATATAAATAAGGCCGAAGACAATGCCCACGAGTTAGCTCAGATCTCCCACTTGTTCCGGAATGCGGATCGGTCCCTACTATTGCAACACAGATGCCAGGCAGGGTGACCCGCCTGGCATCCGCAAAAGATCGTTGTCAGCTCTGGTTGAAGAAGCTGGCTTGGGTTTCGCTGGCCTTCTTGTCATCTCCGATGACCTCGACATACGACGGCGACAACAGGAAGACTTTGTTGGTCACCCTCTCGATGCTGCCGTGAAGGCCGAACACCAGGCCGGCGGAGAAGTCCACGAGGCGCTTGGCATCGGCTTCACCCATGTCGGTGACGTTCATGATGACGGGAATGCCATCCCGGAAACTCTCACCAATGACCTTGGCGTCGTTGTAGGAACGGGGGTGAACGGTGGTGATCTGCCTCAGGCCAGAGGCATCTTCGCGGCTGGAGGCCGCACGCTTGATGGGTGTCACGGGTGCGCGGTATTCCTCTTCGGCATCTACAGTGGGCATTTCACGGACAACTTCCCGGACGGGAGCAGGCGCCCTGCGCTCTTCCCGTTCCTGTGCCTGGGGGCGTTCTTCGTCGTGGTGCGAGGCGACGGCCTGCTCAGATTCGTAGTGTTCATCGCCGTCGGCGAGCCCAAGATAGATCATTGTCTTGCGCAGAGCGCCAGCCATGGTGCACTCCTATCGTTTCTGCAGTAGGCGGGCCGCCATGACGTGACATATTGGAACCCCGGCCCGTCATTCCAATACTTTGACGCTACCCCACGGCCGGACGGGAACCGAGAATATCGGAGCCTATTCTCAGGTGTGTCGCCCCGAATTTCACTGCCGCTTCGAGGTCCTGGCTCATCCCTGCGGATATCGCAGTTGCGGCTGGATGAGTGGCCCTGAGGGCCTCGGAAATACCGGCAAGTTTCTCGAATGCCGCTTCCGGGTCCGCTCCCAACGGCGCTACGGCCATGAGCCCGGACAAGTTCAGGCCGGAGGCCGATTCGATCCTCTCCGCCAACACCCCGACGTCGGAGGGGTTGGCGCCACCACGGTGGGCGCCGGCGTCGTCGTCCAAACCAACCTGGATGAAGCAGTCGAGGTGGCTGCGCCCGGTAGCATCCTGTTCCCTCGCAACAGCTTTGGCCAGGGCGTCGACAACCTGAAGCCTGTCGATCGACTGAACCGACGCGGCATACTTGGCTACCGACTTGGCCTTGTTGCTTTGGAGTTGCCCAATGAAATGCCACCGGACGTCGACGTCGGGAAGCCCAGCGCTCTTGGCGGCCGCTTCCTGATCACGGTTCTCTCCAACATCGGTCACTCCGAGTGCAGCCAGTCGGCGGACATCGTCTGCGGGATGGAACTTGGTCACCACGATCAGCTGTGGCGGGTCACTCCGTCCGGCAGCAGCAACAGCCGCTTCGATCCGGCGCCTGACCACGTCAAGCCGGTGGGAGAGTTCGGCGGTCCGGGCATCGCCCGTCAGGCCCTCGCGCTTTTCGTCGTCGCGACCAAGGCTAATCATGAGTCCACACCAAACCTGCAAATCGACCCGTCCGGGAGTCCCGGCGGTATGAGAAAAGTGAATTGTGCTCCAGCGTGCACTCCCCCGAGTACTCCACGGTGACATCCATGGCTTCCAACTGGGCCCTGACGCCGGCGGGAAGGTCCAAGGAGGGCGTGCCCCAGGATGTGGAGGACCACGCGGCAGGAACCCGGGCCGCGACCTCGTCCCGCAACCCGCCGGGCACCTCGTAACAGGATCCGCAGATGGACGGCCCCAGCCAGGCGTGGATATCCAGTGCACCGCGCTTGCGCATTTCCTCAACGGTTGCGGGGACAACTGCGGAAGCCACACCGGGACGCCCGGCATGGGCCACGGCAATCACAGGGCCGGCGCCTGCACCGTTACCCACGAAAACCACGGGTACGCAGTCGGCCACCATGACGGCCAACGGTTGCGCGGCACGGGAGGCAGTGCCGGAAGCGGTGGCGGCTGAAACCATGGCGTCGGCGGTGGGCCCTGCCCCGTGGACGTCAATGAACTCCACGGCGCTGCCATGGACCTGATCCATGTATTGGAACTTGCGGGCTTCCAGTCCGGCGGCCTGTTCAACTTGAGCGCGGCGGGCCAGGACTTCCTCGGGGTTGTCTTCCACGTGGAGAGCCAGGTTCCCGGCGCCTGTATCCGTGAAGGCTACAGAGACGCCGGGCCGAACTTCATTGCGCCACCAGAACACCAGGAATTGACTCTCCGAACGCGGCTTACTTCAAGAAGTCGGGGACGTCGAGGTCGTCCGAACGGCTGCCCGAAAGATCCGGCTCTACTACCGCCGGGAGATCGACGTCGAAGCCTGAGTCGGCAGGGAGCGCAGAGGGACGCTGCTGACCCCAGTTGCTCAAGCCCGCGGCACCGATTCCGGCCGTTGCGTGCTGCGGTGCAGCGGCGCTCGACGGTGCGCTGCTCGGGGCAGCGGGACGATCTGAGGGTACGGGGTTCTGGGCCGGACGCGACTGGTCCATGGAGGGAGAGGTAGCCTTCACGTCATCGAAGCCTGCCGCGATGACGGTCACGCGTGCTTCATCACCCAAGGCGTCATCAATGACTGCGCCGAAGATGATGTTGGCTTCGGGGTGGGCCACTTCCTGAACCAAACGGGCGGCCTCGTTGATTTCGAAGAGGCCCAGGTCCGATCCACCCTGGATGGAGAGCAGGACGCCGTGGGCGCCGTCGATGGAAGCTTCCAGGAGCGGGGAGGCAATGGCCAACTCGGCAGCTTTGACCGCGCGGTCTTCGCCGCGGGCAGACCCAATACCCATCAAGGCAGAGCCCGCGCCCTGCATGACGGACTTGACGTCAGCGAAGTCAAGGTTGATCAGGCCCGGAGTGGTGATGAGGTCCGTGATGCCCTGGACACCGGAGAGGAGCACCTGGTCCGCGGAACGGAAGGCGTCCAGGACGGAGACGTTGCGATCACTGATGGACAGGAGGCGATCGTTGGGGATGACGATCAGGGTGTCGACCTCGTCACGCAGGGCGTCGATGCCGGCCTCAGCCGAACCTGCACGACGGCGACCCTCGAAGGTGAAGGGCCGTGTCACCACACCGATGGTCAGCGCGCCCAGCGAGCGGGCTATGCGTGCCACCACGGGGGCGCCACCGGTGCCGGTGCCACCACCCTCGCCGGCGGTAACGAAGACCATGTCAGCACCGCGGAGAACTTCTTCGATCTCGTCGGCGTGGTCCTCGGCGGCCTGCTTGCCGACCTCGGGGTTCGCGCCGGCGCCAAGGCCACGCGTGAGTTCACGTCCAACGTCAAGCTTGACGTCGGCGTCGCTCATGAGCAGCGCCTGCGCGTCAGTGTTGATCGCGATGAATTCGACGCCCCGAAGGCCTACCTCGATCATGCGGTTGACTGCGTTCACGCCACCGCCGCCGATGCCGACGACCTTGATGACGGCCAAGTAATTCTGCGGTGCTGCCACGTTTCGTGCCCCTTGCTTGTGTCCTATAGCGAAACTGATCGAGTCCAACTTGAATTCTTGGACCTTAACCCTCTAGTTGAAGGTTATTGTTATGTCAAGTAACTCTACTGCGACGGTATTTCCTATGCTTCGCACATGCAATCTCCGCTTGCGCGTGTCGTGTGATTGCCGCGAAATAAGGCCCCCGCCGGTCGTAGGTTACGTCCTCAACGCTGCTTATTTTGTGAATGGGTGCCGCGGAACGCTGACGTCGTAGACACTCACTTGAACCTTAGGGTCCGCAGGCATCTTCAGCAGCGCTTCCAGTGCCTTCGCCTTCAGTTCCCTGTCCTCGGCATTGCCCCACACTACCGTCTTTCCATCCACCAATTTCAGCTCCACGGCGTCCGGAGAGGCTGCCGAGGCCGTGGACATCTTGGCCCGGACATCGGCAGGCAGGGTGTCAAGGACCGCCGCGATGGCCTTGAACAACTCCGTGTTGGTGGCTCCGGCCCCGGCATCGATCAAGGGCAGCGCCACCGCTGACTGGTCCTTGGTTGCCCCGAGCTGCACACCGTCCACATCCACCATCACGTAGGAGTCTCCCTGCTTCAGCAAGGCCACCGGAACGCGTTCGTTGACATGCACCAGCAACTCCGACGGCGGCCGCGCCTCCATCGTGGCGGAGCGAACCTGCACCAGTGGCTTCAAGAGCTCGTTGATCTCTTGTTCACCCACTTGGGGCAGGGGTTTGCCTTCGAGTCCGGAAAGAGCTTTCTGCACCGCTTCCGGAGTCAACAGCGAGGTGCCGTCAACCGTGATGGTCCTGACTGCCAGCACGGGCGAGAAGACCGCTCCGGCGATCAAGGCCGCCACGGCAGCCGCCACAATGGACAGCGTCCATATCAGCAGTCTTCGCTGGCGCCGCCGTTTCGGCTCCGGAAAGACAATGACGTTGTCCGACGATGCGCCGGACGTGGCGGATTTACCGGTGGCCGGCGGCGGCGCAACCGTGACGGAATTCGCCTCTGGGTCAATGGAGCGTTGCGCGCTGATGACGGGGTCGGCTCCGCTGCCCGGCCGTGGGGTGCCCGGTCGGGATTCTGTTCCCGGCCTGTACGTCGGCTTGCGGGTGCTAGCCACCCAAGGCCTCCACGATCACTGGCCCGTAGGCAGTGACGTCGCCGGCTCCCACGGTCAGGATAACGTCACCGTCGTGGGCGACGGCTGCCAGGGCCTGCACTGCTTCGTCAGCTGCCACCAGCCGTCCCGTGGCCAGCTGGTCGGCGATCAAGGCACTGGTAACGCCGGGAAGCGGATCCTCGCGGGCAGGATATATATCCAGGATCAAGGCAGTATCCGCTGCGTCCAATGCCGCGGCGAACTCCTTGGCAAATTCACGCGTACGCGAAAACAGGTGCGGCTGGAACAGGACATGGACTTTACAGCCGCCTGCTACCGAGCGGGCCGCCGACAAGGCAGCGCGAACCTCTGTGGGGTGGTGGGCGTAATCGTCATAGACCCGCACTCCCCTCCCCTGGCCTTTGAGCTCAAACCTTCGCGAGGCGCCGGTGAAATGGCCCAGCGCGGCGGCGGCAGCTTCCGGTTCCACACCAAGTTCGACGGCGACCGCGAACGCGGCTGCCGCGTTCAGGGCGTTGTGACGTCCGGGAACCTGCAATTCAACCTTGTGGACCTGGTCCCCGATGGCCACCGAAACGTCACCCGGGCCGCCGTCGAAGAGCCGGATGTCGGCGTCGTCCGAGGTCCCGTACGTCAGTACCCGCGTGGTCCCCTGGCCTGCGGTGCGCTCGGCCAGGGCACGGGCGCCGGCGTCGTCGGCACAGGCCAGGAGAACGCCGTCAGCGGGAAGGAGCGCCGCGAAGTTGTCAAAGGACGCGAAGACCGCTTCCGGTGTTCCGTAGTGGTCCAGGTGGTCGGCTTCGACGTTGGTCACTACCGCGATCAGCGGCCGGTAATTGAGGAAGGAACCGTCGGACTCGTCCGCCTCGGCAACAAAGATGTCGGAGTCACCATGGGCTGCGTTCACTCCCAACGCCGGGACGTTGGCCCCGATGGCAAAAGACGGATCAACTCCGGCTTCCTTGAGCAGGACGGCGATCATGGAGGTAGTGGTGGACTTGCCGTGCGTGCCCGCCACTGTCACCACGCGGTGGCCGGCCATGGTGGCTGCCAAAGCTTCGGAACGGTGCAACACCGGCAGCCCGGCGGCACGCGCTGCGGCGAGTTCCGGATTGTCGGCGCGGATGGCTGAGCCCGCGACGATCGTCTGTGCGTCTGCCAGATTGCCTTGGTGGTACCCCACCGCGATGCGCGCCCCTGCCGAGGAGAGGTCGTGCATGACTGGAAGGTCTTTGGCATCGGTACCACTGACAGGGACGCCGCGGGCCACCATGATCCGGGCGACGGCGGACATTCCCACGCCGCCGATGCCAATGAAGTGGACGCGGCCCAGGGACTCGAGGGGGGCGATGCTGGTGGTCATGCGGATACCGCTTCCAGGACAAGATCAGCCATGCGCTGATCGGCGTTTCTTATACCAAGGGCTTCGGATTTGCGCGCCATGGCGGCGAGCCGGCCGTGGTCCGAGAGCAGGGGAATGAGTTCTCTTTCAAGCCATTCCGGGCTGAGGTCCTTGTCTTCAACCAGGAGCGCCCCGCCCGCATCCACCAACGGAGCAGCATTCAGCGCCTGTTCCCCGTTGCCGATGGGCAGCGGCACAAACACGGCCGGGACTCCCACCGCCGCCACTTCACTGACCGTTCCTGCGCCGGCGCGTGCCAGAAGGACGTCGGCCGCTGCGTAGACGTTCTCCATCCCATCCACATACTCAACCTGGCGATATCCCTCGGCTGCGAGCAGGCCGCCGTCGTCGTTGAGGAGCGCTTTACCGTTGCCGGTGATGTGCAGGGTCTGGATACCGCTGGCCGCCAATGCCGGCAAAGCGGCAGCGATGGATCGGTTGATGCTCATGGCTCCCGAGGAACCGCCGGTGACGATCAACGCGGGTCGGTTCGGGGCAAAGCCCAAGGCTTCCTTGGCGGCAGGCGCCGCCGTTGACCGGTGCAGCCCGGAAATGGGACGCCGCATGGGCATGCCAACATGACGGGCGCCCCTCAACCGGGTGCCGGAGAAGGCCACTGCAACGTGGTTGCTGAACCGGGCTCCCACGCGGTTGGCCAAACCGGCCCTCATATTGGCCTCGTGGATCACCACGGGGATGCCGAGTTTGCGGGCGGCGAGGTACATCGGAGTGCAAACGTAGCCGCCAACACCCACCAGGACGTCCGCGTTGGCATCCTTCAGGATCCGCCTGGCCTGGGAGACCGCGGCCAGCAACCGGCCCGGCAGCTTGATCAGGTCAAGGGAGGGCCGGCGCGGAAACGGAACCCGGTCAATCGTGGCGAGTTCGTATCCGGCCGCCGGGATGAGCCGCGTTTCCATGCCCGACGGCGTGCCGACAGCCAGGATGGAAGCATCCGGACGCTTGTCCTTGATGGCATCGGCGATGGCCAGCAGTGGGCTCACGTGCCCGGCAGTACCGCCGCCTGCAAGGACGACGGACAAAGGCTTGGACGCAGTGCGGGAATCAGGAGTCATGAAGTGCTATGTACGCTTTCGTGCGGTTTTCGGAGAACGGCGCGGCAGGAACCGGGGGCGCTGCTGCGGCGGCAACTGGCCTCGGGCCAAGGACAAGACTACGCCGATACCGCAAAGTGACATGATCAGTGCTGAACCACCGTAGGAGATGAAGGGAAGGGGCACGCCCACCACGGGGAGGAGCTGTGTCACGACCGCCATGTTCATGCTGGCCTGGCCCAGGAGCCAAACCATGATCCCACCGGCAAGCGTGCGCTGGAACGGGTCGGTTTGCCGGACCACCACCCGGAAGATGGCGATGCCGAGGATCGCGAACAGCACCAACACCACCAGGGTCCCCACCAGTCCAAGCTCTTCTCCGATGATGGCGAAGATGAAGTCGTTGTGGGCTTCGGGAAGCCAGTTGTACTTCTGCCGGCTTTGGCCCAGCCCCAGCCCGGTCCAGCTTCCCTGCGCCAGGCCGTACATGCCGTTGGTGGACTGGAAGTCGAAGTCGAAGTTTTCCGTACAAGAGGCTGAAGCCGTGCCCAGCCACGAGGTAATGCGGCAGATGCGGTTGGCGCTGCTGATGGTTCCCAGGACGGCGCCCACTGCGCCAACGGCACCGGCGATGGCCAGCATCTTCCCCGGCACTCCAGCGAAGTAGAGTCCTGCGGCTGTGATGGCCGCGATGACTATGACCGTCCCGAGGTCGTTGCCCAGCATCACCAAGGCGATGACCATTCCAGCTCCGGGTACCACGGGAATGATGACATGCCACCAGCGGTGGAGGAATTTCTGCTTGCGCGCAAGTACAGCAGCGATCCAGATACAGAGGATCAGTTTTGCCATCTCTGACGGTTGGAGGGTTATCCCGCCAAGGTCGATCCAATTCTTGTTGCCGTTGACGGTGTTGCCCATAACCTGGACCAGGACCAGGAGCACCACCACCGCACCGAGGGCCCACCAGGACAGCCTTTTCATCCAGTTTACGTTGGTCCGCGAAATGACATACATACCTATCAGACCGACCACGCCGAACCCGGCTTGCTTCAAGGCATCCGCATAGGGCGATTTCCCTTCGGAAATCGCCTCGACACTTGAAGCGGACAAGACCATCATGATTCCGATGGCAGTGAGGGCCAAGGCACACCCCAGGATGAGGTAGTAGGTGGAACTGTTGGGCGCCTTGTCCTTGCCTTCCAGGCTGTCCCAAAAGTTGCGCAGGTGTCCGCGGAGCCCGGAAGGCTTCTTCCCCGGCTTGGCCGGAGCCTTGGGTTTCCCGTCCCGGGGGTCCTTGCCGCGGGTGCGGGTGGGCGTGCTGACCATTGTTACTCCTCGGTGGTCGGTGCCTGCCCTTCCACAAGCTCGCGAACTGCCTGGACGAAAGCATCGCCGCGGTGAGCGTAGGAAGAGAACTGATCCATGGATGCAGCCGCGGGTGCCATCAGGACGGTGTCCCCTGGCATGGCCAGTTGGGCCGCCGACGCCACGGCCTGGGCCATGATGGCCTCGCCGTAGATGGGCGAAGCGGCATTGCCGGCTACGGTCTGCACTTTTTCAGTGTCGCCCTTCGCCTGCGCTATCACGGGGACATCCGGTGCGTGTCGCTGGAGGGAGCCTTCCAGCGCCTCGGTATCGGTACCGATGAGCACAACAGCTTTCAGTCGGGGCGCATGTTCTTTGACAAGGTCGTCATAGTTGACTCCCTTGGACAGTCCTCCCGCTATCCACACAACCTGCTGGAAGGAAGACAACGCAGCGGACGCAGCATGGGGGTTGGTGGCTTTGGAGTCATTGATCCACAGAACCTCGTTCTGCTTGGCCACCAATTGGATGCGATGGGCGCCGGGCAGGTAGTTGACCAGGCCCTGCTTCACCGCTGCCGGCTCAATCCCGTAAGCGCGGACCAACGCAGCGGCTGCCAGCGCGTTGGCCACCATGTGCCGCGGCGCCACGGGCCCGAGGTCGGACATCGCGGCCAACTCCGCTGCGGAGTCTTTGCGCTCGGCAATGAAGGCACGGTCAACCAGCAGTCCGTCCACCACACCCAGCATGCTGATGGCAGGTGTGTTGGTGGTGAAGCCAATGGCACGGCACCCCTCCACCACATCGGCATTTTCCACCATGCGTTCGGTTTCGATTTGCTCCGCGTTGTAGACGGCAGCCTTCTGGGTGTTCTCATACACCTTGGCCTTGTCCGCAAGGTAGGAGGCATACGATCCGTGCCAGTCCACGTGGTCCTCAGCGACGTTGAGGCACACGCTGGCCACAGGTGACAAGGAGTGGCTCCAGTGGAGTTGGAAGCTGGAGAGCTCAACAGCAAAGGCGTCGTAGTCCACCGGATCGCGCAGCGCATCGAGGATGGGGGTTCCCACGTTGCCTACGGCGATGGCCTTGAGCCCCGCCGCCTGCAGCATGGATTCGGTCATGCCCACGGTGGTGGTCTTGCCGTTGGTACCGGTAATGGTGAGCCAATCCGCCGTCTTGCGTCCCTCGCGGACGCGGAGTCGCCAGGCCAGTTCTACATCTCCCCAGACGGGGATGTGCTTGCGCTTGGCGGCAGCGAGCAACGCTTGGTCGGGCCGCCATCCCGGCGAGGTAACAACGAGTTCAGGCTGAGAATCATCGATCAACGGCAAGGCACTGACGGCATCTTCCCCCAGCAACACATCCACCGCGCCAACAATTTTCAGGGTGTCTGCTTGGGCTTTGGCCTTGGGTGTGGTGGCCGCATCAACCACCACTACCTTGGCTCCAAGCTCGATCAGGGTGTCAGCAGCCGAGAAGCCGGACACGCCGATTCCCGTTACCACCACCCGCAGGCCGCTCCAGTCAGCGTCCCAGCTTGTAAGTCCGTTGAGCCTGTCCACGGCGGACGGCGTTGTCTCCGGGCTTCCGTTCACAGCAGTACCACCCATTCAGCGTAGAAAATTCCAAGGCCGGCGGCCACGAAGAGGCCGGCGAGGATCCAGAAACGGACCACCACGGTGACTTCCGCCCAGCCCTTCAGTTCGAAGTGGTGTTGGAGCGGCGCCATCTTGAAGACACGTTTGCCGCCGCTGAGCTTGAAGAAGCCCACCTGGATGATGACCGAAAGGGTGATCAGGACAAAGAGCCCACCGATGAAGGCCAGCAACAGTTCAGTGCGGGACAGGATGGCGAAGGCCGCAACTGCGCCGCCGATCGCCAAGGACCCCGTGTCACCCATGAAAATCTTGGCCGGTGACGTGTTCCACCACAGGAAGCCCACCAGGGCGGCACTGAGGATCGCTGCCAGCAGGGCAAGGTCCATGGGGTCCCGGACCTGGTAACAGCCACTGCCCGCTTCACGCGGCGATCCGCAGGCCTGGTTGTTCTGCCAGATCCCCATGATCGTGTACGCCCCGAAGACCATAATGGAGGCACCCGCGGCCAGACCATCCAGGCCGTCAGTCAGGTTCACGCCGTTCGTGGCCGCGGTGATGATCAGGTTGGACCACACGATGAAGAGGATCGCACCGAGCACGGTTCCCCCAAAAGCGAGGTCCAGCCAGGGGATGTCGCGAACCAACGAGATCTGGGTGGATGCCGGGCGCAAGCCGTCCTCGTTGGGGAACTGCAATACCAGGACAGCGAAGATGATCCCCACCGCTGCCTGGAGGATCAGCTTGGCGCGGGCGTTCAGGCCCAGGCTTCGCTTGTTGGAAATCTTGATGTAGTCATCCAGGAAGCCCACAAAACCCATGCCCACCATGAGGAACAGCAGCAGGAGCCCGGACGCCGATGGCCCCGGGGAGCGGGGGTTCATCATCCACATGATCAGGTGGGTCACGAAGTAGCTGATGAGGACGGCCGCCACCACCACAGTTCCGCCCATGGTGGGGGTGCCGCGTTTGGTGTGGTGGGACGTCGGACCGTCGTCCCGGATGAATTGCCCGTAGCTCTTGGCCACGAGGAACTTGATGAACAGGGGTGTCCCAATCAGGGCCACCAGAAGGGCGACGCCGGCGCCGATCAAAAGTGCAATCACAGCAGCTCGTTCCCTTCGCTTGCGGCCGCTTCAGCCGCGTTGTCTCCGGTGGGCTCGGCCCGTGGAGGTAATGCTATCCGATCACCCAAATGCCGCAGCCCCACTCCGTTGGAGGACTTGAACAGCACCAGGTCACCGGGTTCAAGCTCGTTCTGAAGGAGCTCGTAGGCTTCTTCCACTGTCTCGGTGAACGAACATTCGTCACCCCAGGATCCTTCCTGGATGGCTGAGACGTAGAGGGCACGTGCTTCGCGTCCCACCACCACCAGCCGTGAAATGTTCAAGCGGACCACCTGCGTGCCCACTGCGGTGTGCTCGCGGATGGAGTCCTCCCCCAGTTCAAGCATGGCCCCAAGGACCGCCCAGGTCCTCCTGCCTTGCCCGAGGTCTGCAAGGGTCCGCAGCGCTGCCCGCATCGATTCGGGATTGGCATTGTAGGCATCATTGATGATGGTCACGCCGTCCGCGCGTTCCGTCCGCTCCATGCGCCAGCGGCTGGCCGCAGACTGTGAGCTCAAGGAGGCGGCAACAGCGGCGGCCGGGATGCCTGCGGCAAACGCGGCTGCCGCGGAGGCCAACAGATTGGTCACATGGTGACCACCGATCAGGCGGCTTCGCACCTCGACGGCAGGCCCGCCGTCGGGCAGTACAAGATCAAATTCCGGGAACCCTTGGTCATTGACCACTACGTTGCGGGCTTCGACTTCCTCGGTAGTCGCCGGTGACGACGTGAAGCCCAGGACCTTGGCCTTGGTCCTGCTGCGCATGGCTGCAACGCGGCCGTCGTCCAGGTTGATGACCGCTGTGCCGTGCTCGCTGAGGGCTTCAACGAGTTCGCCCTTGGTTTGGGCGATGTTTTCGACGCCGCCGAATTCACCTGCGTGCGCCGTGCCCACTACCAGGACAACGCCGATGTCCGGCTTGACCATGTCCGCAAGGTACTTGATGTGGCCCAATCCAGTGGCGCCCATCTCGATGACCAGGTACCGGGTGTCTGCGTCAGCGGCGAAAACCGTCAGCGGCACACCCACCTCACCGTTATAGGAACCCTGCGGGGCCACCGTCTTGCCGGCCTCCGTCAGCACTCCGGCGAGGAGATCCTTGGTGGTGGTCTTGCCGGCCGAGCCCGTGATGCCGATGACGGTAAAGTCCTCGCCACGCTGCGCACGTTCAGCCCGGATGCGCCGGACGCTCTCCGCTGCCAGCGCGCCCATGGCCAAGACCGCGTCGTCAACCACGACGGCGGGGAAAGGGCTTCCGGCGGCATCGGCCACTTCACGTTCGGCGAGGACCAGTACGGCGCCGCGCTCGAACGCGGCATCAACGAAGTCGTGGCCGTCGGCGTGCTCGCCGGGCTTGGCCACGTACAGGGAACCGGGTGTCGCTTCCCGTGAATCAGTGACGACGGAGGTGGGCACGACGTCGGGAGCTCCGGTCAATCGGCCATGGGTGATGTCGGCGATCTCCGCCGCAGTAAGTGCAATCATCTCGGTTTAGGACTCTATCCGCTGGTCCGTTGAAACGCTGAATCCCTTGGATGTCAAGGCGGCGCGCAATTCCACCCTGTCGTCCAGCGCCAGGTTGACGCCTTTGACCTCTTGCCACACTTCGTGGCCACGTCCGGCTATCAGGATGGTGTCGCTGACTGTGGCCATCTCCACGGCCAGCCGGATCGCCGCGTCCCTGGGGTAGGACTCGATGATCTCGCTGGACAGACCCTCGGCATCGCGCGCCGCGTGGGCGCCCTGCAGGACCTCGGCGCGGATGGAGCCGGCATCTTCGTCATGGGGATCGTCATCGCTGACAATCACTACGTCAGCCAGGCGCGCGGCAATGGCACCCATGGTGGGCCGCTTACCTTGATCGCGCTGGCCAGTGGCGCCGAAGACCACGATGACCCTGGAGCCCTCCTGGGGGGAACGCACGGCCTCCAGGGCACGCGCCAAAGCATCGGGATTGTGGGCAAAATCAACAACGGCCGCCGGTTCGGTCGACACCAACTGCATTCGTCCCGGAACACCAACGGTAAAAGGATCGTGGGCATCCAACGCTGCCTGCAGAGTCTGCTCATCGACGCCGGAGGCCAGGACCATGACGGCTGCAAGGGCTGCATTTGCGACGTTGAAGTCCCCGGGCAGACCCGTATGGACGCGCAGGGCGCGTCCACCGACGTGCCGGAGTTCAAACTCCGAGCCGAGTCCTCGTGCGGAGACCTCCGCGACATGCCAGTCAGCGACGGTGTTGGAGTCTTTGGCCGAGAGGGTTGTGACAGGGATGCCGGCTGCCTCCGCGAGCTTGCGTCCCCATTCGTCGTCCACGGTGACAACGGCGTGCCGGGCCCTGCCTGCGGTGAAAAGATCTGCCTTGGTGCGGAAGTACTCCTCCATGCTCCCATGCAGGTCCAGGTGGTCCTGGGTGAGGTTGGTGAAGCCCGCGACGTCGAACATCACACCATCCACACGTCGGTAGGAGATCGCATGGGATGACACTTCCATGGAGGCAGCCTCCAAGCCTCGTTCCCGCATCAAAGCCAGCAGGGCGTGGACGTCTGTGGACTCCGGTGTGGTCAGCAGGCTGGGGATCGGTTCGCCGCCCGCCACGATCTCGATGGTGCCAATGAGCCCCGGCTTCTTGCCCAGGGCCCGCAGCAGCGAGTTGATGAAGTAGGTGGTGGTTGTCTTGCCGTTGGTCCCGGTGACACCGTAGAGCGTCGGGTAACCACCCTCGGCCGGCTGGCTGCGGTAGATCAGGGCTGCCAAAGGACCCACCGCCGTGCGCGGCTCGTCAATGATCAGGACAGGCACCGGCTGTTCGCCGGCCAGCGCAAGCTGGCGCGCCCCGTCGTCGTCCGTCACCACCGCGACTGCACCGGCCGCAACTGCCTGGGGAACGAAGTCGGCACCGTGGCGCGAAGCCCCCGGCAAAGCCATATAGAGATCACCGGGTTCCACAGCCCTGGAGTTGAGCGTGATACCCGTTACTCCCCCGGACTGGAATCCCTCCGGGGCAGCAACGCCAAGGACCTCCGCAATGGTGGCCAAAGGCACCGCTGCCACAGACCCGGGGCGAAAGCCGGACCGGCCTGCATCCGGCGTCGTGACGTTGTTGGCTGCCTCATTGTGCTCTGACACGTGGTTCTCCGTTGGTGCTCGTGGAACGACCGGCTGGGGGCCAGCGGCGCCCGGGCCGTTAGTGGTGGATCGAATTTTGGCCGAAACAGACGCCCAAGAAGCTTACTTGACGAACTGGGGCAGGCGCGCGGGAGTTCCCGTGGAAGGAGCCACGTTATAGGTCCGCAGTACCTGCGCCATCACCGATCGGAACACCGGCCCGTTGGTGACGCCGTAGATGTTTCCCTTGGGACGCTGCAGGACCACTTCGACGATGAAACGCGGGTCGTCCATCGGTGCCATGCCCACCATCGAGGCGGTATAGCCGTCGAAGCCGGGCAAACCGTCTTCACGGGGCGCCTGGGAGGTTCCCGTCTTGGCACCAACCCGGTAGCCATCGATGGCCGCGTCCTTGATCTGCCCCTCGGTCACGGCACTCTCGAGAATGTCCCGGACCTGCTGCGCGGTGTCCTTGGACACCACCTGGCGCGAATCCTTGGCGGCAACCTTCTGTTCCTCCCCCTCGGGGGTGACGTAGCTGTCAATAAGCCTGGGCTGCAGCATCACGCCGTCGTTGGCGATGCTTTGGAACGCCCGGACTGTCTGGAGGGTGGATTGGGAAACGCCTTGGCCGAACAGCACCGTATATTGCTGCCGTTCGTCCCACTGCTCAGGCTTGGCGAGGATGCCCGTGGCTTCAGCCGGCAACCCGATGTCCGTCTGCTCTCCAATGCCGAATTTCTTCAGCCAGTCGTAGCGCTGTTCCTTGGTCAACCTGCTGCCTGCCATGACGGTTCCGGTGTTCATGGACCATCCCAGGATGCCCGCCAGGGTGCGTTCCTCCGTACCGTGCTCAAAGGCATCCGTAAACGTCTGTCCGTCGATGGTGTAGGCCGTTGGAATGGTGAAGTGATCCAAGGGGAAGGACTTGCCTTCCTCGATGACAGCTGCTGCGGTGATCATCTTTTGCACTGACCCGGGTTCGTAGGCTGCCGTCACGGAGCGCACGCCCCGATCCTTGGCGTCCACTTTTCCAGGATCGTTGGGATCCGGGGCGTTGGTATCAGCCAAGGCCACCAGATTGCCGGTCTTGGTGTCCATCACAATGATGGACCCCCACTCCGCGTTCATCTTGTTCACCTGGCTTTGGATGGCCTGCTGGGCGAAGTACTGGATGTCGGTGTTGATGGTCAGCTTGACGTCGCTGCCGTCCACGGCCGGAGTCAGTTCATCGGTGGCCACCGGAATCCTCAGGCCGTCAGCGCCGATCTCAAAGACCCGCTTCCCTTCAACACCGCGAAGGATCTCGTCCTGGGTTTGCTCGATGCCCGCTTGTCCAGTGATCCCGTCCTGGAGGAAACCCACCACGCCACCGGCAACGCTGCCGTTGGGGTACACGCGCTTGCTGACGCCTTCAGGGACCACTCCCGGGATGTTCAGTTTGGAGATGCGGTCTTCAAGTTCGGGCTTGATGTCCTTGGCGACCACGAAGTACTTCTTCTCACCGGTCAGGGCCTCACGGATCTTCTCCACGTCAGACCCCAGGAGCGTAGCAAGCTCCGAGATGCCCTGGTCCCTGGTAATGGTCTCTATCTCGTCGGTCTTCTCGTTATAGCGCTTGAAAGAGGCTGTGTTCGTATTCAAGACCTGATCGACCACCAGGTTGTAGCGGATGACGCTGCTGGCCAACACAGTTCCATTCGCGTCCACAATCTGTCCGCGCTCTGCCGGCAGGACCTGGGGAGTGAGGCGCTTCGCCAGTGCGGCTTCGGCCATTCCTCCCATGTCCAGGCCCTGGACCATGAAGAGCTTCCCACCCACAACCAGGAGCAGGGTCAGCATGATGCCAAGACCAACACGCAGCCGCTTTTTTGCCGCCGGCGTCTTCGTTTTTTTCGATGTGCCGGGGTTCTGAGCCACGTTGATTCCTTGCTGCTGGCCTAGCTTCAGTGGACTGATGGATTACTGCCCGGGTGCCTTCTGCTGGGGGGCCGGGACTGATCCCCCGTTGAGTTCAACCGGCGGTGCGGCTGCCGGTGGTGCGGTGGTTGCAGCAGGCGCCGCTGGAGTGGCCGGTGCCACCGGTGTTACCGGTTTGAGGTTCTCCAGCGGATCCTTGGTTGTCACCGAGGGAACCACGTCCAGCATCCCCGCGACGGCCGGAGGAGCAAGTTGGGCCAAAGGAGCATCTCCCTTAACTGCCGGCGTTGCCTTTCCGGTGACGGTCATCGTATTCAGATCAATCTGTCCCTTGACAGTGGAAGGAACCATCCCCAATTCTGCAGCCTTTGCCGACAGATTCTGGGGAGCTTCGAAATTCTGCTTCTTCTGTGTCAGGTCCTGGTTTTCCTTGTTCAGGGTGGCTGCCTCAGCCTTGAGCTGCACCAGTTGGTACTGGGCAGTGGAAACTGAGATGTTCAGGACAAGTACGGTCAGGAGGGCGGCTGCCATGGCCACGAAGCAGAGGACCACGAAAGGTGTCCGGCGTTTGCCCGGAGCGGTGCGCACCAGGGAGAGCGGAGTGCGGGCCTTGCGTCCGGCGTCGGGCTTTCCGGCAGGAGCGGGCAGCGCACGGGCGGTATTGCCCACCACGGAGGGCAGTGTCTTCGCTGCGGCGTTGCTCATGCGTCTCTCCTCGGTTTGATGCGCTCTACTGCCCTCAAACGGGCGGACGCCGCGCGGGGATTCTCAGCGATTTCTGCTGCCGTAGGCACTTCCGTGCCCTTGGTGATGGTCTTTAGTTCGGGTTTGTGTTCTTCAAGTTCCACGGGGAAACCAAGTGGGGCTGAGGATTTGGATCCGGTCTGGAAAACCGACTTCACAATCTTGTCCTCCAGCGAGTGATATGACATCACTACAATCCGGCCCCCCATGGCCGTAGAGGCAACGGCTGCAGGAACGGCCCGTTCCAGAACATCCAGTTCCTCATTGACCTCAATCCGCAACGCCTGGAACGTGCGTTTAGCGGGATGGCCACCGCTCTTCGCGGCTGCGGCGGGGACAACACTGCGGATCTGCTCCACGAGTTCGCCGGTGGTTGCAAAAGGCTTCTCTGTTCGTGAATTCACGATCCTGTTGGCGATACGCCCGGCAAACTTCTCTTCGCCCCATTTACGAATAATCCGTACCAGCTCGTCTTCGCTGTAGTTGTTGACTACATCGGCAGCCGTCTGGCCGCGGCTGGTGTCCATCCGCATGTCCAGGGGGGCGTCGTAGGAGTAGGCGAAACCACGCTCGCGCTCATCCAGCTGCAGCGATGACACGCCCAGATCCATGAGGATGCCGTGGACCTCCGGGATCCCCAGATCTGCCAGGACGTCTTCGATTTCGTCATAGACGGCGTGAACCAGGTCCGTCCGGTTCGAAAAGGGCTCCAGGCGTGCGCCGGCCAAGGCAAGGGCTTCCTCGTCGCGGTCAATGCCGACCAGGTGCAGGTCCGGAAAACGCTGCAACATGGCTTCGGAGTGACCTCCCATACCCAGGGTCGCGTCAATGGCAACCGGGGTCGCTCCACGTTTCATGGCAGCTTCGAAGCCGGGGGCGAGCAGATTGATGCAGCGGTCTTTGAGGACGGGTACGTGGCGCTCCGATGTGGGCTTTGCCGCGTCCTGCTCTTCCACGCTGCCTCCTCTTTCCTCAATCGCTTGCCTGTTGTTTCTTGAATCGGATCCCCATCCGCGCCTATCGTTCGGCCGGCCTGGCTCAGGGGAAGTTGAGCCAGGAAGACTGTTCGATGGGCGGCTGGAGATCCCATTCAAGAAGCGGTAATGCTGCTTCCTCCGACCGGCTAGATGAATCCGGGCAGATTGTCGTCATCCGTTTCCGAGAAGGCTGCTTCCTTCTCGTTGAGGTACTCATTCCAGGCATCGGCATCCCAGATCTCCGCCCGGGTACCGGCACCGATCACGGCCAGTTCCCTACCGAGGCCTGCATACGCCCGGAGCGCCGGCGGAATCGTCACGCGCCCCTGCTTGTCAGGTACTTCATCAGAGGCTCCAGACAGGAAAACGCGAATGTAGTCACGGGCCTGCTTGGAAGACAGTGGCGCCTCCCGCATCGATTCGTGAATACGTTCGAATTCTTTCTGGCTGAAGACGTAGATGCAGCGTTCCTGGCCCCTGGTGAGGACCAGCCCCTCCGCAAGCTCCTCACGGAACTTTGCGGGAAGGATGATCCTGCCCTTTTCATCGAGACGCGGCGAGTGAGTGCCCAGAAACATCTGGCCCCACCGCCCCTCAGTTAAGGTGCCCGTTCATTCCCAACACTGCCACTACCCTCTTATGCGCTCCACTTTACTCCACAAAGCCCCACAGTCAACGCAGTATGGGGCGTTTCTCCACCACCTTGAGTTTTAAGATGACCGAAATGGCGCGGCTTTCAGGCCCGTGGCGGGAAGTGGAGGGGTGATCGCCCCAGCGGTTCGGCGCGTCGGTGTGCAGAAGGGGGTCCAGGCATTCACTCCGGACATCGACGCAGTTTGCCGGTGTTTAGTGGTGGAAAGTGGGTCCGGGGGTGGGAAGTGGAGGACTGCCCCCACACGTGGTTAATCGAGTAGGTGGGACGGGTTTCCCGTCCCACCTCTCACACCACCGTACGTGCGGGCCTCGCATACGGCGGTTCGCTAGGTCGTTTGAAAGCGATCCCACGCAGCGCGAAAGAAAATGAGGCCGTGCCCTGCCCAGTACTCGGCTGGCAGGGCTCTGTGAAGAATGGGCGACTTCGCGACCCGCCAGTAGGCTCGGCTGCTGTTGCCCCATTGGTAGGCCAGGTCCGGCCTGATCCCAAGACGCCGCAGATTTGCCACCCGAGTTCGCGGGAGTTTCCATTCCTTCCAGCGGATTTGGCGCATCCTTCGTCTGAACCATTTATCGAGGGCGGCGAACTTCTTCGGTGTCTGTGACAGCCGGAAGTAGCCCATCCATCCCCGGATGTAGCGGTTCAGTTGTTGGATGCGGTCAGCCATGGAGATGCTCCATTTGCGCGAGGTCAGTTCCCTGATGCGGTCCTTCATGCGTTTGAACGCCTTCGGAGCGATCCGGGTCTTCACCCCGCCCTTGACGAAGTAGAACCCGAAACCCAGCAATGTAGCTACGTTTGCCGGGTTGATCGTGGACTTCTGCCGGTTGACCCTCAATTTCAGGTCCTTCTCCAGAACTTTCGTGCCCTGGTCCAGCACCCGTTCCGCGGCTCTCTTGGACTTCACAAAGACCCTGATGTCATCGGCATACCGCACGAAGCGGTGCCCCCGAGCCCAGAACTCCTGATCAAAATCGTCCAGCATGATGTTCGACAGCAACGGCGACAAAGGTGACCCCTGCGGGGTTCCCTCCTGCGTCGGTTGCCGCACCCCATCAGCCATGATTCTCGCTTCGAGATAGCGCCGAATCAGCTTCAAGAGCCGCTTGTCTTTCACTTTCCGCGCAACCCTGGCCATCAGCACGTCGTGGTTCACCCGGTCAAAGAACGCATCCAGATCAACCTCGACCACCCACCGATACCCTTGACCGATCACCGTCCTGGCAACCTTCACCGCATCGTGAGCGCTCTTGCCGGCCGGAACCCATACGAGACCGGCACGAACCCCGGATCAAAGACCGGAGACAGGACTTGCGCGACTGCCTGCTGGATCAAACGATCCAGCACGGACGGTACCCCCAGCTTCCGTTCCCCGCCGTCAGATTTGGGAATCATCACCTGACGAACCGGGCCCGGCGCATAAGTACCCGCGTCCAACGCCTCCCGCGTTTCTGCCCAGTGCCCTAAGCACCACGCACGGAGTTCCTCCGTGCGCAACCCGTCAGCACCGGCAGCACCCCGGTTACGCTCAACACGCTTCAACGCGATCATCAGATTCCGTCGGGAGAATACTTCCTCCCACCGGTCCGATGCATCCCTGATGTTCTCCCCGATACCCGCCGGGTCCTCACTACGCACAGACAGGGGCCATCCCGGATTCACCGTTCGCTCCTTCACTCTCTGTCCCACCACTCCCGTGGGTTGGCTGCGATTCTTGTGGAACACACGAGAAGCACCGCTTCAAACCATCAATTCCCAGCGTTCAGCCCTTCCCGGCAATCATGAAGATTCCCGCCGGTACTATGACCTCAGCTGACTCCTGCCCCATCAGTGACGGCCCTTAGAGCCGCACCGCTCCACCCAACAAACAAGTGACGCACTGGGACAGATCTCCCCAGATAAGAACATTCACTTTCACCCTGCCGCCGCCGCATTTACACACTGGCCGTTTCGGTGGAACGGGCTTCACCATCCGTTGCTGGCTTACCCCAACCAGCATGCCTTCTATGCGGTTCGTGTCCCTCGGTGCAGGGATTTGCCTCCGGCTTCCTTCCCACCCCACCTCACGATGACGCAGTTGCCATTGGCTAGAAGTTAAACCACCTTCTCCTTCAGAGGACTCACACCTCCAAGCAAATGCCCATGCTGGGCGTACAACGCAAAAAGACCCGCAGTTTGCGGGTCTTTCGATATCCCCGATGAAGCGTCAGGGACGTGCGTGAAGCAGGGTGGCCGGCACAGCCGGTGGAAAGTGGAACGAACGCTTAGGAATCGTCGCGGCGCCGCTCGTCCCAGCGCTCTTCCAGGCTGCTCATGAACGAACTCTTGGGTTTGCCCTTTGCGGGCTTGCCTTTGCCGGCTTTGCCAAAGGCTGCTCCGCGCAGCGTGGCGAAGTAAACGCCAGCACCCATGACGACGAAGCCGAAGACACCCACAGGTATCGCCTGCATCGACACTCCCACGAGCAGGAGGAGGATGCCGGCAATGGCGCCGAGCACGCCGATAATCACATGCCGGGTTGACCAACTGCGAATGGGATCCGAGCCCATGGTGCTGGCAAACTTCGGATCGTCCTCATGAAGTTGCTTTTCCAGTTGCTCAAGCAGCTTCTGTTCGTGCTCCGAGAGGGGCATCGCGACCTCCTTTAGTCAGCCAGCGTCTGGACATAACGCTTTCTGTGCGTCTGTTTCCCACAACGATCGGACCAAGAAAATCGTTCCCAAAATTCCCTCGTGGTTCAGCGGGCATCTCAGGGCCGACTGTTCAGGAAACAGTTTGTCCAGACGATCTAAATCTCTGTAATAAATAGGATAGTTTGTCCGACGCCGTTCTGAAAGACGCCTGGGGCCCAGCGGGACCAAGCTCACAGCTGATCACGTACCCGTGGGGGGCTTTCCCGGTTCCAGGAGCCTCGCAGGGAGAAGCGTCTTGGAACCGAAACGTTCAGAAACGCGGTCCAATGCCTGCTCCGCTGCCCTCCAATTGTCGTCCCGGCGATCCAGGCTCAGCTGCAGGGACGTCTGTCCGGCAGGCTCGAGCTGCTCGGCCCGTACCCCTACGAGGCGGACACTCATGGACCGCGGGCCCAGGGACTCCAGCAGTTGCACAGCCACTTGGTAGATCATCTGGGCGCTGTCCACCGGGGCGTGGACGGTCCGGCTCCTCGTGACGGTCGAAAAGTCCGAGTACCTCAGCTTCAAGGCGACGGTCCTGGCCAGCATGCCTGAACTCCGCAACCGGCCCGCCGTTCGGTGCGAAAGGCGCAGCAGTTCCTTGTGCAAGAGGGCATCATCTCCGGTGTCGTTGGAGAACGTTTCCTCCGCTCCGATGCTCTTCTCCAGCCTTGTGGGGGTCACCGGTCGCGGATCGACCCCCATGGAGAGTCGGTGGACGTGTTCGCCGCTGGCCCCCAGGACCTTTTTCAAGGAGGCCAAGGGGGTGGCAGCCACATCTGCCACGGTGCGTATGCCGAGCCGGGCAAGCACTTCACCGGTCTTTCCACCCACGCCCCACAATGCGTTGACAGGGAGGCTGTGGAGATACCCAAGGGTGTCCTCGGCGTTGATCTGAAGGATGCCGTCGGGCTTGCACCGGGTGGACGCGATCTTGGCCACGAATTTGGTGCTTGCAATTCCCACGGATGCCGTAATGCCAAGTTCCGATTGGACCCGTCGCCGAATGAGGTGGCCGATGTCCAAGGGCGGACCGAGCCGGCGAATCGCGCCGCCAACATCGAGGAAGGCTTCGTCGACGCTGAGGGGTTCCACCAGATCCGTAATGGAGGCAAAGATCTCCATGATCTGGCCGGACACTTCGTAATACACCGTGTGCCGCGGGTTGATGATCACAGCGGAGGGACAGCGTCTCATGGCTATGGACATCGGCATCGCGGACTTCACTCCGGTGGCCCGGGCCTCGTAGGAAGCAGAGAGCACCACTGACCGTTCGGCGGGAAATCCGACAATGACGGGTTTTCCCCGAAGATCGGGGCGGCTGCGGAGTTCAACGGAGACGAAGAACGCGTCCATGTCGACGTGGAGTATGCTGGTTCGCCTCAGTTCCCGCAGGGCATCACCAGCGCTGCGGGAGGGTTCATGGCCAGCCCCTGGGCCGCTGCCGAATGCTTCCTGCCTCACATCGGCAATACTATGCCCGGCCACTGACTAAACTGGAGGCACTGTCAGGCTCAGCCCCCGGAAGGATACCCTGTGAAGCTCTTTGGAACTCCTCGATCGCGAGGGTTTGCCCTGCTCGCAGCAAGTCTCGCCGTAGCGGCCTCGGCATGCACACCGTCGCCTGGAGGCTCGGCCGCCCCCTCCCCCACGGATTCTTCATCCCAGGCGTCACCGTCCACGTCAGGCGCCTCAGGGTCCGCCTCCGCCTCCGCGCCGGAGACTGCAACGGCGACGGAGCCGGCCACCCCGGCGCCCGGCGCAACGGCAACGGTAAACGCCCTTGTTCCGGGCTTCCCTGAGCAGCTGATCCCCGTCATGCCCAAGACTTCCGTCCGTTCCAGCAGCTTTGACAAGGGCACCTCGCTGGCCACTGTCGCGCTGGTCGGAACCGTCAAGGCCCCGCCGGAGGGCGTGGTGGACTACTACAAGACGTCCCTGGAAGCGCAGGGTTTTAAGCTTGTTCCTGGCCCTGAAGCCGTGGGCAACGTCACCTCACTGGACTTCATCAGGGGCGACGGCGAGACCGTGAACGTGTCAATACGGCAGAAGGAAGGCGTGTCCACCTTCACCGTTGGCGCCAACGTGGCGTCCGGGTCCATCAAGTGACGGCATTTTCCCAAGTGGCGTCCGAACAGACGGAATTCATCAGCGGCGTTGCGGGCAAGCTGGGAGACTTCCTGTCAGAGCAACAGGAAGTCATGGCTACGGTGTCCCCGGACGTCGAACCTCTGATCGGATCAATTTCCAACCTCGTCACTGGCGGCAAACGCCTTCGTGCACTGATGTGCTACTGGGGCTGGAGGGGCGCAGGCGGACACTCCGGAGACCCTGACATCGTTACTGCCGGTTGCGCGCTGGAACTGTTCCAGGCAGCGGCCCTGATCCACGACGACATTATTGACCGATCCGATACCCGCCGCGGTGGACCCAGCGTGCACAAACGCTTCAGCCAACTCCATGAGATGAATGGCTGGGCTCTGGACAGCGGGCGTTTTGGGGATGCCGCCGCCATTCTGACGGGAGACCTCTGCTTGTCCTTCAGCGAGGAGTCTTTTACCGAAATCGGCATCAGGGCCGCGGCGGGAACCCCCGCGCGCCGCATTTTCAATGTCATGAGGGCCGAGGTCATGGCCGGCCAGTACCTCGACATCCTTGAGGAGGTGGCCGGCCCTGTTCGCGACCGGGCCGGCTCGGTGGATCGCGCACAATCGATCATCCGCTACAAATCAGCGAAGTACTCCACGGAACATCCGCTGGCATTGGGCGGAGCACTTGCCGGCGCCCCTTCGGGGCTGCTGAAGAAGTACTCGGAGTTTTCCTTGCCCCTCGGTGAGGCTTTCCAAATGCGGGACGATGTCCTTGGAGTCTTTGGCGATCCCGAGACCACCGGCAAACCGGCAGGCGATGATTTGTTGGAAGGCAAGCGCACTGTCCTTGTTGGATTTGCCTTGAACCAGGCGACCGCCGAGGAAGCGGAATACCTTGATCGAATGCTGGGTAATCCGGACCTGGGCGACGACGATGTAGCTCGTATCCGCCGCATCATGGTGCATTGCGGCGCTCTGGATGCCACGGAATCCCGAATTGCCGCGCTGAGCGACCAGGCCTTTGAAGCGCTGGAACGCCTGCCACTCGATGACGTACCGCTCACAGCATTGAGGCAATTGGCCGAGGCCGCCGTCAGCCGGGCAGCATAGCGCCCGGCATCTTCAGGGCGGTTCAGCGGGTGGGGACCGGCTCCGAAAGGACATGACGCGACGACGGCGGGGGAACCCGCCGTCGTCGTCGTTTTAATTCAGTTCCCGGCGGACTTCTCCAGCCGGGGCGGCACTATTACCAGGCCAGAGACTGGGCGCGACGCCTGATTTCCGTTTTTCGTCCCTCACGCAGGGCGTCGATGGGACGGCCGCGGAGTGATTCATCCGGGGTGAAGAGCCAGATGATCAACTCTTCGTCGTTGTAGCCGGCATCGCTGAGAACCGCAATGGTTCCCTTCAAGCTGTCAACAACATGCCCATCCTGGATAAACAAGGCCGGGACTGAGCGGATATTCCGTTCTCCCCGCCTGATGGCTACCAGTGCACGTTCATCCAAAAGTCCGTGGACTTTGGTGATGGAAACTTCCAGCAGCTCGGAGACATCCGGCAGCGGGAGCCAGTCGGAAACAAGGCTTTCTACATTACTCACGGAACAAGGTTGCCATGCCACACTGCCCGGCGCCTAGCCGGGTTCGACGGCGGTTTCCGGCAAACGGCTTTAAATCGCCATTTCATTGGCAATAATTCCGTCCCCATAATCCCGAACGACAGGAATTGTTGTGTCGATTGAATAAGTGTGAGAGATTCACACTGATCACACTTGCACCATTGATAACATCAGTAACATTGGCAACACTGACAACAGCGCCACCCAACACCCGCTGTTGAGATGAGGACACTTTCATGACGACGCCCCGCTCGCCGAAACGAACCATGAGCCTGCCGGTCATCGCGGCAACCACGGCTGCGCTTCCCGCCGTGGTCTTGTCCTCGCTTGCCCTGGCCCAGCCCACCATGGCTTCCCCGGCACCCCAGCCCCGCAAAGTCCCGGCCACGCTTGCTGCAGCAATGAAGGCGCAAGCCGTCAATGCCGGCACCGTCATTCCCGCACAGGCTGTTGCGGCCACGCTGCCCGCAGCTTTGCGCCCCATGGCCCCTTCGGTTCCGGATACGTACACGATCGTTCGTGGCGACACCATCAGCGCGATCGCCCGCCGCTTCAATCTGGACACCGCTGCGGTCCTCCAGTTGAACAAGCTCGCGGCCACCACGTTGATCTACCCGGGCCAGACCATCAAACTCACGGGCGCGGCCACGCCCGCGCCGGCCCAGCCCTCCGCGCCGGCGGCTCCGAGCGCCCCAAGCAACGCCACCATCTACACAGTGGTCTCCGGTGACACCCTGGGCGCGATTGCCGCCAAGCATGGCGTGCCCCTGTCCAGCATTTTCAGCTGGAACAACCTCAATGGAAGCTCCATCATCTATCCGGGCCAGAAGATCAAGATCAGCGGCGGTTCCGCACCCTCCAC
Source organism: Arthrobacter sp. WCS2018Hpa-7 (assembly GCF_031843805.1). Taxonomy (NCBI): domain Bacteria; kingdom Bacillati; phylum Actinomycetota; class Actinomycetes; order Micrococcales; family Micrococcaceae; genus Arthrobacter; species Arthrobacter sp. WCS2018Hpa-7. Next base: position 48,747 of record NZ_JAVTJB010000018.1, on the reverse strand, counting down.
GCCCGCTGCTCCCGCGCCGGCCCCTGCGCCCTCGCCTGCCCCCTTGGCCAGCACAGGTTCCTACACCATCAAGGCCGGCGATACCCTCAGCTCCATCGCCTCACGCCACGGCGTCTCCCTGAGCGCGCTGATGACCGCCAACAAGGTCTCTGCCACCACGGTCATCTACCCGGGCCAGAAGCTCAGCATCCCAGGCCCCGGACTTCAGCCGGCCGGTGAGACCAAGCCGCTGGTTCCCAGCACCTTCCTGGGCTTCACCTACCCGGCGGCTGTGGTGAGCTCGGCCAACGAGAACAAGGCCCTCCTCAATGCGTCGCCGGTGCCCAGCCGGGCCGAAATGAAGAGCATCGTGGCAGATACGGCCAGGCGCATGGGTGTCAGCCCCTCCCTGGCACTTGCTTTCGCGGAACAGGAATCCGGCTTTGACCAGCGGGCGGTATCACCTGCCAACGCCATCGGCACCATGCAGGTCATTCCGTCGTCCGGCCAGTGGGCCTCGGACCTGGTGGGTCGCAAGCTGAACCTTTTGGACCCGTACGACAACGCCACAGCAGGTGTCGCGATCATCCGCGCACTGATTGCCACGAGCAAGGACCTGGACACCGCGATTGCCGGTTACTACCAGGGCCAGTACTCAGTCAGTAAGTACGGCATGTACGACGACACCAAGCGTTACGTCGAATCGATCAAGGCCCGCCAGCGCACGTTCGGCTAGGCTTCAGCAGCACCTCTGAAGGGGCCCGGATCCCATTGGCCAAACCAATGTGGATTCGGGCCCCTTCCCTGCCTCGTTTAGGATCGTATGGTGCAAGAACCAACGCAGGACCACTTCATTGGGACTATGGTGGACGGCCGCTACCTGGTCCGTTCCCGCCTCGCCAAGGGCGGAATGTCCACCGTCTACCTGGCCACGGACCAGCGCCTTGAGCGCGACGTGGCCCTCAAAGTCCTGCACCCACACCTGGCAAACGATCCCACCTTCCTGCAGCGGCTGAGCCGCGAAGCAAAAGCCGCCGCCAGCCTTTCCCACCCCCACATTGTGGGCGTCCTGGACCAAGGCGAAGACGGACACATCGCTTACCTGGTCATGGAATACGTCAAGGGCCACACCCTCCGCGACGTCCTCACCGAGCAAGGCGTCCTGGCGCCGAGGCTTGCCTTGGCACTGATTGATCCCGTGATAGAAGGACTGGCCGCCGCCCACGGCTCCGGCTTGATCCACCGGGATATCAAACCCGAGAACGTCCTGATCGCCGACGACGGCAGGATCAAGGTGGGCGATTTTGGCCTGGCCCGGGCGGTCTCAGCCAACACCAGTACCGGCGCCCTGATCGGCACCGTGGCCTATCTGGCACCCGAACTGGTACTCGGGCAACCCGCAGATGCCCGCAGCGACATCTACTCGGCGGGCATCATGCTGTACGAAATGCTGACCGGCAAGCAGCCCTACGCCGGCGACTCCCCCATCCAGGTGGCCTACCAGCACGTCAACGCAGTGGTGGGCCGCCCCTCGGACGTTGTTCCCGGACTGGCCGAAGACCTTGACGAACTGGTGCAGTGGTGCACGGCAGCCGATGCAGAAAACAGGCCCGTGGACGGCACTGCCCTCCTGGCCGAACTCCGCCACATCCGAACCACACTGACCGACGAGCAGTTGGACCACCGGCAAAACCCAGGACCCGCCCCCTACCCTGCCGCGCCCGCAACCACCGCGACCGGTAGCGGCGCCGGGAATCCCACGGAAGCGCTGGCAACCACTGCCTCACCCACCGAGTTCATCAGCCACCAGAGCAACCCGACCACCATCATGGCCGCCGGCGGTTCTGCCCTTCAGCACTCCCAGGCAGCGGCAGGCATGGACGCTGACCAGGATCTTCGCCAGCCCGGCAAGCGTGAGCTGAAGAGGCTCGAAAGGCAACAGACCAAGGACCGCGCACGCGCTGCGGCGACCCCTGTCCGCCCCCTCAGGGAAGGCAATCCCCGCCGCCGTGGTGTGATCTGGACCGTCGTGATCATCATTCTGGCGATGCTCGCGGCAGCCGCCGGGTGGTTCTTCGGCATGGGGCCGGGCTCACCCGGGACCGTACCCGACGTCAAGAACAAGACCGTCGCGGAGGCACAGCAGCTTCTCCGTACTGCGGGTTTCCAATCGGAGCCACGCGATGTCTTCGACGACGACATCCTTGCCGGACTCGCGGTCGGAACGGAGCCGGAATCCGGTGCTGAGGTGCGGAAGTTCCAGCCCATCACCCTTTTCGTCTCCAAAGGGGCCCAGCTCTTCGCGCTGCCGGGATTGACCGGCGGCACCCTGGACGAGGCCAAGACGGCACTCAATGCCGCTGAAATGGCCCTGGGGAACGTCACCGAAGCCTTTGACGAGAAGGTTCCTGCCGGCGTCGTGATTTCCCAGGACCCAGCCAAGGGCAAAGAAGTGCGGCACGGGACCCCCGTGGCGCTGGTGGTTTCCAAGGGTCCGCAGCCGATTCCAGTGCCGGACGTCCGCGGCATGGCGCAGGACGCCGCAGTCAAGGCCCTCCAGGACGCCGGGCTCAAAGCAGTGATAGCTCCGGAGACCGTCAACGACAAGTCGGTCCCCAAGGGCGCCGTGGTCTCCCAGGCCCCGGCCAACGGCACTCTCATCCGAGGCGGGTCCGTGACGCTGACCGTATCCAAGGGGCCCAAGATGGTGAAGGTTCCCAGCTTCATTGGCAAACAGGCCGACGAAGCTGAAAGGGAGTTGAAGAAGCTTGGGTTCAAGGTCGAGATCAACAAGATCCTCGGCGGATTCTTCGGAACCGTCCGTGACCAAAGCCCCGTCAATACTGAAGTGCCGGAAGACTCCGTTGTCACGCTGACTGTCGTCTAGCATTCCACTACAGTTACCTGAATACATGAAAAAGGCGCGGCCCGGATGAATCCGGGCCGCGCCTTTTTGATGCATTGCCTACTGCTTGGAGAGGGCTCCTGCCACCAGGAAGGCCATCTCGAGGGACTGCATGTGGTTCAGGCGGGGATCGCACACTGACTCGTAACGGTCCAGGAAAGCGTCCTGGTCGATGGGATCGGCACCGCCCAAGCACTCGGCGACGTCGTCACCGGTCATTTCGACGTGAAGGCCGCCGGGGACAGTACCCAACGAATGGTGGACCTCGAAGAAGCCGCGGACCTCATCAATGACGTCGTCGAAGTTGCGCGTCTTGTAGCCGTTCGGCGACGTGACGGTGTTGCCGTGCATGGGATCGGTGACCCACAGCACCTGCGCACCCGAGGCCGTGACGCGCTCGACGACGGCGGGCAGCTTCTCGCGGATGTTGGTGGCGCCCATGCGCGTGATGAACGTCAGGCGGCCCGGTTCGCGGTTGGGGTCCAGTTTGTCGATCAGGCGCAAAGCATCGTCACCGCTGGTGGTGGGGCCAAGCTTGACGCCGATCGGGTTCCGGACACGGGAGAGGAAATCGACATGGGCATGGTCCAGTTCACGGGTCCGCTCGCCGATCCACAGGAAGTGTGAAGACGTGTCATAAGGCAGGCCGGTGCGTGAATCGATGCGGGTCAGGGCACGCTCGTAGTCGAGCAGCAACGCTTCGTGGCTGGCAAAGAACTCGACCCGCTTCAGGGCCTCGAAGTCGGCACCGCAGGAGTCCATGAAGCTGATGGCACGGTCAATATCGCGTGCCAGCGATTCATAGCGGGCGTGCGCCGGGTTTTCTGTGAAGCCCTTGTTCCACTGGTGAACGAGCCGCAAGTCCGCGAAGCCACCCTGGGTGAACGCACGGATGAGGTTCAGTGTGGAAGCAGAGGTGTGGTAAGCCTTCAGCATGCGGCCTGCGTCATGGGCGCGGGACTCCGGGGTGAAGTCGTAGCCATTGACGATGTCGCCGCGGTAGGCCGGAAGCGTCACGCCGTCGCGGGTCTCGTCATTGGACGAGCGCGGCTTGGCAAACTGGCCTGCCATGCGGCCCATCTTGATGACGGGCATGGCAGCACCATAGGTGAGCACCACCGCCATCTGCAGGATGGTCTTGACGCGGGCGCTGATCTTGTCCGCGGTGGCGGCCTCAAACGTCTCGGCGCAGTCGCCGCCCTGCAGGAGGAAGGCCTTGCCCTGTGCCGCAGCGGCCAGACGCTCGCGGAGAACGTCCACTTCCCCGGCGAAAACCAGCGGCGGCACCACGGAAAGTTCCTTGACGGAAGCCTCGAAAACGCCGGCGTCGGACCAAGTGGGCTGCTGGGAAATCGGCAGGTCCCGCCAGGCGTCGAGCCCGGGATAGTTCGCAGCCCCGCTTTGGGCGGTGCTGGCGAGGGGATCTGCTGTGGGGGATGCGGTGTTCGCGGTTAGCTCAGTCACCCTTCAAGAGTAGTAGCCTCCGGCAAGGTTGCGGGACAGTGGCCGTAACCGATGCTGCCGCCCGCGTCACAGTTTCCGTGACGCCCCGTCCCCGCCGGCCCCCGGTTCATCCCTGTCCTCCGCAATGTCTTCGGTGGCCTCCTCCGTCACCTCGAGCTGGTGGACAGGCTCCGGGCCCTTGCCGGCCAGCTGGGCCTTGACCACGGCGGCGTACTCATCAACGTATTCCTGGCCGGAGAGACGCATCAAGGCGTACATGATTTCGTCCGTCACAGCCCGCTGGACCAGGCGGTCGTCCTCTAGGCCGTAGTAGCGGCTGAAGTCCAGGGGTTGTCCAAAGATGATGCCAACCCGGCGGATGCTGGGCAGCCGCTTACCGATGGGCTGGACTTTCTCCGTCCCGATCATGGCGACCGGCACCACCGGGACCCGCGTTTGCAGTGCGAGCCGCGCTACACCCACCTTGCCGCGGTAGAGCCGGGCGTCAGGGCTGCGGGTGCCTTCAGGGTAAATTCCCAGCAGGCCCCCGGAGGCGAGGACATCCTTGCCGGCCTGCAACGACATCTCGGACGCCGCCCCTCCGGAACGGTCCATGGGGAGCTGGTTGCTCAGCCTGAAGAACAGCGCCGTTAGCCGCCCCTTGAAGCCTTTGCCGGTGAAGTACTCGGACTTGGCCAGGAAGATCACCGGCCGGTGCACCATCAGAGGCAGGAAGATGGAGTCCGAAAAAGACAGGTGGTTGGACGCCAGGATTGCGGCGCCGCTTTCAGGGACGTTGTCCAGGCCCTTGACCCATGGCCTGAACAGGAGTTTGAGGATTGGACCCAGGAAGATCCTTTTCATGACCCAATAGAACACGGTTGTCCTCCCACGGCCGACGGTTGGCATGCTTCCGGCAACCCGGCCGGCACTCAACTGCAACCCTACTCCAGTGAGAAATGTCCGGAACAGTGACACGATGGGACACATGACGGAACGCCACACACCTGCAGCGCCGCTTGCCTTCCACCATGCCGGGCACGGCCCCAATGCCAGCACCGGAGTGGCCATCTGCCACGGATTCACCGGCAGTCCGCTGAGCATGCTCCCCTGGGCTGAGTACTTGGCCTCCCAGGGATTTGCTGTTTCCGTACCTCTCCTGCCCGGCCACGGCACCAGTTGGCAGGATCTCGCGACCACACGTTGGCAGGACTGGTACCGGACTTTTGAGCAAAGCTATCTGGACCTCGCCGCTCGGACCGAGAGCTGTTTTGTCGCGGGACTGTCCATGGGAGGCGCACTGGCCCTTCGGGTAGCCTCACTGCATGATGTTCCAGGACTGGTCCTGGTCAATCCGGGCCTCAGCTTCTATGACCGGCGCGTGAGGTATGTGGGCGCCCTCAAGTACGTCATGCGCACCACCACACCCATAGTGGAGGACTCGCCGGCCCCGGCCACGGCTGAGACCGGCGATTATTCCAAGACGCCCCTGAAATCAGTGCACGAACTCAAGAAGCTCTTCCGCGCAGCGACCCGGGGATTGCCCACGGTGCAGGCTCCGGCATTAGTGTTCAAGTCCTCAGTGGACGGTGTCATACCACCGAGTTCCGTAGCCGCCATTGAGCGCCACATTGCGTCCTCCCGCTTGAAAGTGGTGACGCTTCCGCACAGCGGCCACGTGGCCACACTGGATGTCGATGCGCCCACCATTTTCGAACAATCAGCCTCGTTTTTCCGTCAGCACGCCGGGGACAGAGTAGCCTCAGAGTCATCATGAAAATGCTTCCGGATTTCTCGCCGTTCCTCAGCAGTTGGAACGGGATAGGCCCCCGCGTCGGTGTCGTCATGTCCCACGGTTTTACCGGCAGTCCGCACAGCGTCAGGCCGTGGGCCGAGCACCTGGCCGCAGCCGGATATGCGGTCAGGCTGCCCTTGCTGCCCGGTCACGGCACCACGTGGCAGGACATGGCGACGCGTTCCTGGCAGGAGTGGCACCGCGCAGTGGATGACGCCTACCTTGAACTGGCCGCCGAATGCGACTACGTCTTCAGCACCGGCCTGTCCATGGGCGGCACTTTGGCGCTGCGCATCGCGGCGACGCGCCCTGTGGCAGGAACCGTGGTGGTCAACCCCGGTTTGGTCCTCGATGATCCACGGGCGGTCATCGTCGCTGCTCTTAAGTATGTGGTGAAGACAACGCCGGCCATTGCCAACGACATCCTCAAACCGGACCAGAATGAAGGCGCCTACGCCCGCACACCTGTTGCCGCAGCGCACCAATTGAAGAAGATGTACAAGGACACGGCCGCGATCCTGCCCCGCATCCACTCCCCTGTCCAGGTCTACAAATCCACAGTGGACAACGTGATTTCGGAGGCGAGCCTGGCTTTCCTGCGCGCCCGGGTCAACGCACCGGTGGACGTCAGGTACCTCAACAACAGCTACCACGTGGCGACTCTTGACAACGATGCCCCGGAGATCTTCGCGGGTACCGTGGAATTCATTCAACAAACCGTAGCGACCCTGGCCGGACACGGGCCCTCCCCCGAAAAGGACACAGCCCATGAACAGGCCTGATGCCAACTCTGCCGATCAGAGCGCCAACAAGGACGACGACGCCGTGTGGCTGGACTTGGTGGCCCGGTTGGAGGGGACAGGAACCTCCGAAGCCGGGAACCCGCCGTCGACAGGTCCCCTGGACCCGGTTCCCGGCGACGCCGGGAGGCCCCCGCGTGAATCCAGCAAGGCCTTCAGGGATTTCGACCCCTTGGGATTGTCCACACCGCCCGCTGAAGCGGCCGCGGTTCCCGAATCTTCCGAAGGTGCCGGCCGCCCCTTGGGACCACGTGACTTCGAGGTCGAGGACGACGACGATGACGCCTTCGTTCCCGAGGAGCCTCCGAGTCTTGCCGGCACGGAGCCCTTGACCATGCTGGCGTGGGTTGGTGCAGTGGGAGGACCCATCGCCTTGCTCTTCACCGCAATGTTCTGGCGGTCCGCTCCCCTTGTTGCGATCCTGGGAATTGTTGCCGCTTTTGTGGCGTCGGTGGTGTTCCTCATCATGCGGCTTCCGCAGGAAAAGAATGAGGACGACGACGGCGCCCGCATCTAAGTGCCGACGCCCCCCTCTGCGGCGAACGGCTTAGCTGTGGGCACGTCCGCTGACACGTGAAAGGTCCGCGGCGCCGATCATGCCGGCACGTGGACCAAGGGCCGCGAGCTCAATCCCCGCCATGGGCCGGAACCCCCTGCCGGTGAGGTTCTTCGCAAACGACTCCCGGGCCGGGCCGGCCAGCAATTCCCCGGCATCGCAGAGTCCCCCGCCGATCACGAACATCCCGGGGTCAAGGGCAGCGGCCAGGTTGGCCAGTCCCAATCCCAGCCATTCGCCTTGATCTGCCAGGAGTTCGCGGGAGGTCGCATCACCTTCCAGTGCCAACGCCGTAACGGCTGCCCCTGTGAGGTTGTCTGCCGTTCCACCGGCCTTTTCCAAAAGGGCCCGGCCGTCCGGTGAGTTGGTCCGGACAAGTTGGCGGGCCTCGCGACCCAAGGCGTTGCCGGACGCGTACTGCTCCCAGCACCCGCGGTTCCCGCATTCACAACGGTGTCCGCCGGGAAAGATAATCTGGTGCCCGAATTCGCCGGCAACGCCGTAACGTCCACGTTCCACCCGGCCATCCATGACCATGGCTCCGCCAATGCCCGTACCCAGCGTCACGCACACCAGCCGGCTCTCACCCTGGCCGGCACCGAAGCGCCATTCAGCCCAGGCGGCGGCATCGGCGTCGTTCGTCAGGAGGACCGGACGCCGCAGCAGCTTCTGCAGGCTGGCCCGGAGGGGCTCATTGCGCCAGGCAAGGTGCGGGCTGAACAGCACCGTCCCGCCGTCGAGATCCATCCATCCCGCTGCGCCGATTCCGACGGAGGCCACGCGGTGTTCAGCGCTGAGTTCATCCACCAGCTCCACGATGGTCTGTTCCACGGCCCGGGGGTCGGCACCGGGAGTGGATCTGCGGGCTTCGGCGAGGACCCGCCCTTCGGCGTCCACCACTCCGGCCGCAACTTTGGTGCCGCCGATGTCTATTCCAATCGCCAGGCCGCGACGGCCCAAATGGCTGCGGCGGGCAGCCCACGGCACGTCCTTCCATGCTGAGGCCGGTGGCTTGGGTCTGGCACGAAAAGTGGACCGTAGTGCGGGCATCCCATCATCATATTCCGCTGGACTGCGGGCCCCTGCATCGGCGGGTCGGAGAGGCCCCGAGTTGCTTGAAATGACGGCACATCCGTAAAGTTACTCGCCAGTAGGTGAAATAGGACACACCTCCGCGAGCGGGCATACTAGAGTGAAAGCAGCCCCTCGTGGCCCGTGGATATCAAAGGAGCTACCGTGCGTGAAATCAGTGTTCCTCCCCTCGTCAATATCGCCCCGGAAACCAACATCACGGACTTCGTGATCCGGGAGGCTGAAAAGGCGTCAAACCCAGCGTTGTTCTCCAAGCTGGACAGCAATGGGCAGTGGCAGGACATCCGGGCCAAGGACTTCCTCGCTGACGTCAGGGCCCTGGCAAAGGGCCTGATTGCCAGCGGCGTGGCCACCGGCGACCGGGTGGGCATCATGTCCCGGACGCGATACGAATGGTCCTTGGTGGACTTCGCCATCTGGTTCGCCGGTGCAGTCTCGGTGCCGATCTACGAAACGTCATCTCCCTCCCAGGTGGCCTGGAACCTGGGAGACTCAGGTGCCGTGGCAGCCTTCGGCGAAGCAGCACACCACGAGGACGTCATACGCCAGGCAGTGGCAGCCGAGGACATCAGCTCTGTGGCCCACGTTTGGCAGCTTGAGGGTGCGGGGCTGGATGCCCTGCGGGCAGCCGGTGCAGGGGTGCCCGACGACGAACTCGAGTCCCGCCGTTCCTCCGCTGGCCTGGCCGATCTCGCCACCATCATCTACACCTCTGGCACCACCGGCAGGCCCAAGGGCTGCGAATTGACCCACGGCAACTTTGTGGAGCTCTCCGAGAATGCCCGCGCGTCCCTTCCCGAGATCATCAATGAGTCGGGAAAGACCATCATGTTCCTGCCGCTGGCCCACGTCTTTGCACGGTTCATCTCCGTGCTTGCAGTGGCCGGCGGCGTCCAGGTAGCCCACACCCCGGACATCAAGAACCTGCTGGCCGACCTCCAAAGCTTCCAACCGACGTTCATCCTCGCTGTCCCCCGCGTCTTCGAAAAGGTGTACAACTCGGCGCTGACCAAGGCCGAAGACGGAGGCAAGGGAGCCATCTTCCACCGCGCAGTGGACACCGCGATCGCCTACTCCAAGGCCCGCGAGTCAGGTTCCCTGGGCCTCGGCTTGAAGATCAAGCACGCAGTGTTCGACAAACTCGTTTACGGCAAGCTCCGCGCGGCCATGGGTGGGCAGGTGGCCCATGCTGTGTCCGGCGGCGGCCCGCTGGGTGAGCGACTTGGCCACTTCTTCCAGGGCATCGGCCTGCAGATCCTGGAAGGTTACGGTCTCACCGAAACCACAGCGCCGATCTCCGTCAATACGCCCTCCATGATCAGGATTGGCACCGTGGGCGCCCCCTTGCCCGGAAACTCCGTCAAGATAGCCGACGACGGCGAAATCCTCACCAAGGGTGTCTGCGTCATGCGGGGCTACTACAAGCGCGAAGACCTCACGGCAGAAACCTTCGCCGACGGCTGGTTCCGCACCGGCGATATCGGTGAGCTGGACAGCAACGGATTCCTCAAGATCACCGGCCGCAAGAAGGAGATCATTGTGACTGCCGGGGGCAAGAACGTGGTTCCTGCGTTGCTTGAAGACCAGATCCGCGCTGATGCACTGGTCTCCCAGGTTTTGGTGGTGGGAGACAACCGCCCGTTCATCGGTGCCCTGGTCACCCTGGATGAGGAAGCCCTCCCCGGCTGGTTGGAACGCCACGGGCTGCCATCAAGCACCACGCTGGGCCAGGCCGCAGACCACGCAGTAGTAAAAGCTGCGGTCCAGGAACTCATCAGCAAGGCCAACCAGTCAGTGTCCCAGGCAGAGGCCATCAAGTCGTTCCGGATTGTCCCGGCGGACTTCACCGAAGCCTCAGGGCACCTCACGCCGTCCCTCAAGGTCAAGCGGGCACAGGTCATGAAGGACTTCGACGCCGTGATCGAGGAAATGTACTCGGCTCCGCGCGCGTCGTAGAAATCCACAACAAAAAAGTACCCCGTCCGGACGTTTCCGGACGGGGTACTTTTATGGGCGGATTGCTAGCCGATCACCAGCAGCAAGTCGCCACCCTGGACCTGCTCCACCGACGAAATAGCCAGGCGTGAGACCGTGCCGGCTACCGGCGTCGTGATGGATGCTTCCATCTTCATGGCCTCAATGGTGGCCACGGTATCGCCGGCGTTGACGACGTCGCCCGCCTTGACCGTGACAGTCACGGCACCTGCGAACGGGGCTGCAACCTGGCCGGGCTGGGCAGCGTCGGCCTTCTCTGCTGCCTTGACGTTGCTGACCACCGAACGGTCACGGACAACCACCGGACGGGACTGGCCGTTGAGCGTACACATCACCGTGCGCATGCCCTTCTCATCGGCTTCGGACACGGCCTCAAGCTGGGCAATAAGGCGGACACCCTTCTCCAACTCGATCACATGCTCTGAGCCCTGCTGGAAACCGTAGAGGTAGTCCCGGGTGTCCAGCACGGAAATGTTGCCGTAGGTCTCCACGCTCTTCAGGTAGTCCTTGGTGGGGCCCGCGAAGAGCAAACGGTTCAGCGTGTGCTGGCGCGTCTTGGAATCACCCTTGAGCGCAGCGCTGTCTTCGGCGCTGATGTCCACATCGCGGACCTTGACGCTGCGGCCTTGGAGTGCCTTGGTACGGAACGGCTCGGGCCAGCCTCCGGGAGGATTTCCAAGTTCGCCGGACAGGAAACCGATGACGGAGTCCGGGATGTCGTAGTTCTGCGGGTTCTCATTGAAGTCCGCGGGATCGGCGTTCAGGCCAACCAGGTGCAGGGCAAGGTCTCCCACCACCTTGGAAGAAGGCGTCACCTTGACCAGCCGGCCCAGAATGCGGTCGGCAGCGGTGTACATGTCCTCAATGGCTTCGAACTGCTCCCCCAGCCCCAGGGCGATAGCCTGCTGGCGAAGGTTGGACAGCTGGCCGCCCGGGATTTCGTGCTGGTAGACACGGCCTGTGGGGCCCGGAAGTCCTGATTCGAAGGGCGCGTAAACGCGGCGGACAGCTTCCCAGTAAGGCTCCATGGCGCCGACGTTGGTCAGGCTGAGGCCGGTGTCGCGCGGGGTGTTGGCCAAGGCTGCCACCAAGGCGGAAGCGGCAGGCTGGCTGGTGGTCCCGGCAAGGGAGGCAGCTGCGACGTCAACAGCATCCACACCGGCTTCGACGGCGGCCAGGAGGGTCGCGAGCTGCCCGCCGGCGGTGTCGTGCGTGTGGAGATGTACCGGCAGGTCGAAGCGCTCGCGCAACGCCGTGACCAGCTTTGTGGCTGCAGCCGGACGCAGCAAGCCTGCCATGTCCTTGATGGCAAGGATGTGTGCACCGGCGTCGACGATCTTCTGGGCGAGGTCCAGGTAGTAGTCAAGGGTGTACAGGTCCTCGTTGGGATCAAGGAGGTTGCCCGTGTAGCAGAGCGCCACTTCTGCAACGGCGGTTCCGGTGGCCCGCACTGCCCGGATGGCCGGAGCCATCTGGTTGACGTCGTTGAGGGCATCGAAGATACGGAAGATATCGATGCCGGTGGCTGCTGCTTCATTAACGAAAGCCTCAGTCACTTCCTCAGGGTAGGGAGTGTAGCCAACGGTGTTGCGCCCGCGGAGGAGCATCTGGAGGCAGGTATTGGGAAGTGCCTGACGCAAAGCAGCCAGACGGTCCCAGGGGTCCTCACCGAGGAAGCGCAGGGCGACGTCGTACGTGGCACCGCCCCAGGCTTCCACGGAAAGGAGTTCCGGCATCAGGGCAGTAACCGCCGGTCCGGCCGCAACGAGGTCACGGGTGCGGACACGGGTGGCCAGGAGCGATTGGTGGGCATCACGGAAGGTCGTGTCCGTGACGGCCAGGGCCTGCTGCTCGCGAAGTGCCTTGGCGAAGCCCTCGGGCCCGAGTTCCATCAGCTTCTGGCGCGAACCTGAGGTAGGCACCGGCCCCTCGATCGCCGGCAGCTTGCTGGCCGGGTCCGAGTGGACCGTGAGCTCACCGTTCGGCTTGTTCACAGTCACCTCGGCCAACCAGGTGAGCAGCTTGGTGCCACGGTCGGCGGAGATGTGCGACTTCAGCAGCTCCGGGCGCTTGTCAATGAAGTCAGTGGCCACGTTGCCGGCGTTGAAGTCCGGATCCGCAAGGACAGCCTGCAGGAAGGGGATGTTGGTGGACACGCCGCGAATACGGAACTCTGCGAGGCCGCGGCGGGCACGGGCCACTGCTGCCGGGTAGTCCCGGCCACGGCAGGTCAGTTTGACCAGCATGGAGTCAAAGTGCGGGCTGATCTCGGCACCCGAGTAAACGGTACCGCCGTCGAGCCTGACACCGGCACCGCCGGCAGAGCGGTAACCCGTGATCTTTCCGACGTCCGGACGGAACCCGTTGGCGGGGTCCTCCGTGGTGATGCGGCACTGCAGCGCGGCGCCCTTGATGGAAACGGTCTCCTGGCTCAGTCCAAGGTCCGCCAGGGTCTCACCCGAAGCGATGCGCATCTGCGCCTGCACGAGGTCCACATCCGTGATTTCCTCGGTGACAGTGTGCTCCACCTGGATACGGGGGTTCATTTCGATGAATACGTGCTGGCCGGCGCGCTCACCCTCGGTGTCCACGAGGAACTCCACGGTTCCCGCGTTGACGTAATTGAGGGCCTTCGCGAAAGCAACGGCATCGCGGTAGAGCGCCTGGCGGATGTTCTCATCCAGGTTCGGCGCAGGAGCGATTTCCACCACCTTCTGGTGGCGGCGCTGCAGTGAACAGTCACGTTCGAAGAGGTGCATGACATTGCCCTCGGCGTCAGCCAGGATCTGCACTTCGATGTGGCGGGGACGCAACACAGCCTGCTCAAGGAACATGGTGGGATCGCCGAACGCGGCGTCGGCCTCACGCATGGCGGACTGCAAGGCCTCGGGGAGGGCTTCGCGCGTCTCCACACGGCGCATACCGCGGCCACCACCACCGGCGACAGCCTTGGCGAAGATGGGGAACCCAACGACGTCCGCGGCCGCGATGAGCTCGTCAAGATCCTTGGACGGCTTGCTCGACTTCAAGACGGGCACGCCGGCCTTGCGGGCTGCTTCCAGTGCTGCAACCTTGTTGCCGGCCAGTTCCAGCACCTCTGCGGGCGGACCCACAAAGGTAATTCCTGCTGCCTTGGCAGCACGGGCGAGGTCCGGGTTCTCCGAGAGGAAGCCATAGCCGGGGTAGATGGCGTCTGCGCCGGCTTCCTTGGCGACGCGGACAACCTCCTCCACGTCAAGGTAGGCGCGGACGGGATGGCCCACCTCGCCGATCAGGTAAGCTTCGTCGGCCTTCTGCCGGTGGATCGAGTTACGGTCCTCGTGCGGAAAGACGGCTACGGTCTTGGCGCCCAGTTCGTAACCAGCGCGAAACGCCCTGATCGCGATTTCGCCGCGATTGGCCACCAGAATTTTCGAAAACATACTTCTCCTGCATCATTGCGGGTGGATCGGTCGGTGGTCACAGTGTGTAGTGCCGCCAGCATCAAACACAAATCTTTGTGGCAACCATCACAAAGGAATCGTCATCTGGGCTGTATATGCGTGCGCGCGATCCGACGGCATGCTAGTGCCTGCCTTGTCTCCCGCGGCCGGGCGCGTAGAAAGCGGGATTCGGCCGCGATGCACCATATGATGTTGAGGGGGCTTCGGCAAGCCCCGGCTCCGGCGCTTCCGGAGCCGAATCAGCGCGATACGGCAACCGGCGTTAGGTTTTGGGTTTTCAAGTGCAAGTAGTCAGCATCAGCAGCCTCAAAGGTGGAGTGGGAAAGACGTCCGTGACCACCGGTCTGGCGTCCGCGGCCCTTGCCGCCGGCATTCCTACCCTGGTGGTCGATCTCGATCCCCACGCCGACGCCACCACGGCACTGGGTGTCCAACCGGGCGCACAGCTGGATATCGGCCGGATGCTGAAAAGCCCCCGTAAGGCCCGGCTCCAGGAAAACGTGGCGGGCAGCAGCTGGGTCTCCAACGGTTCCAGCGGCGGCACCCTTGATGTCGCAGTAGGGTCGGCGTTCACTGGAATCTATGACCGCCCGGACCTGGGACGGCGCGACCTCCGCAGACTGTCAGCAGTACTGGCCGGCACCACCAACTACGAACTGGTCCTGGTGGACTGCCCGCCGTCCCTCAACGGGTTAACCCGCATGGCGTGGAGCGCCAGTGACCGGGTGGTCCTTGTGGCTGAGCCCGGGCTGTTTTCCGTTGCCGGTACCGAACGCACCATGAGGGCCATTCAACTCTTCCGGCAGGAGTTCGCTCCACATCTGGCACCCGCCGGCATCGTAGCCAACCGGGTGCGGACAGGGTCCGCAGAGCACACCTTCCGCCTGTCTGAGATGGAGTCCATGTTTGGTGACTTGCTGCTGACTCCCCACATTCCCGAACAGGCGAATTGGCAGCAAATCCAGGGTGCAGCCCACGCTGTGCACCACTGGCCCGGAGATTCGGCCAAGAACTCCGCCAAGCTGTTCGATGCGCTTCTGGAGAGCCTCCTGGCGGGACAACCTTCCTTGCGGGACCGCCGCCAGCGCTAAGAGAAGCAGAACGGCCGAACAACTGCAGAGTTTCGGCAACAGAAAAAGCCTCCTCCCTCAAGGGAAGAGGCTTTTTCTCTTTAAGTTTTCGCTGCGGCGTGCCGGTGTCTAGCTGATGCGGCGGGCCACGCGGCGCTTGCTCAGTTCGTCGTCGGGAAAGGACTGCTCCACGGCGTGCTCACTCGGAAGCGCGGCCAGGCTTCCCTCTACTTCCCGCCATACGCGCCCAACAGCGATGCCGAAGACGCCTTGTCCACCTTGGACGAGGTCAATGACTTCGTCAGCCGAGGTACATTCGTAGACACTCGCGCCATCGCTCATCAGCGTGATCTGCGCAAGGTCCTCAACGCCCCGCTCGCGGAGGTGCTCCACGGCGGTTCGGATCTGCTGCAGGGAAACACCTGTATCAAGGAGTCGCTTGACCACTTTAAGAACCAGGATGTCGCGGAATCCGTAGAGCCGCTGGGACCCTGATCCGGCCGCGCCGCGTACAGCCGGCTCCACCAGACCCGTACGGGCCCAGTAATCGAGTTGGCGGTACGTGATACCTGCGGCTTTGCATGCAGTGGGACCGCGGTAGCCCGCGTCCTCGTCCAGCACAGGAAGGTCCTCTGTGAAGAGTAAACCTTGGGCGCCGGATGCGGGCGCAGCAATGCCGGTCGAGGCCTGCTTCAGCTCGCCTGCTTCGCCTTTCGGACTCACGTGACCTCCTTGTTCTCAGTTCCCTTGGGGACGGTGCATACTCTGGCACAACACTGAAATGCAGCAGTGTAATTCCCACAAGTCCGCACCTTCCAGTGTGACTTGCGCAGGCAGTGTATGCAACGGGAACTTGATATCTTCGACGTTAGGCCCGTCGAGGGCCGAGGTCAAAGACCTCGGCCCCAATTTCCAGTCGTGTCGAAACTTTCACCCTCAACTTTAGGCTTAGGGTGTCTCAGCCTTCGAAGTCTTCGGGTTCCACGTCGTCCAGGAACTCACGAAAACGGCGCATTTCCCGTTCTTCGTCCACGCTGGGATCCGGTTCGGAGTCCTCACCTTCGTCGTGTTCGGTAATCCTGACGCCGGCTTCTTCCATCACGGCGTCCGCACACCAAATACGACACTTGGCCCGGAGCGCCAGCGCCAGGGCGTCCGAAGCCCGGGAACTGACCACAGTGCCGTCGTCGAACTGCAGTTGTCCATAGAAGATGTTGTCCTCAACAGCAACGATGTTGACGCTGATGATGGAATGCCCCAGCGATTCCACGACGTCCACCAGGAGGTCATGAGTCATGGGGCGGGGCGGCACCACGCCCTGTTGGGCCAAGGCGATGGCACTGGCCTCAGGGGTCCCGATCCAGATAGGCACATGCCGTTCGCCATTGAGTTCGCGAAGAAGCACCAAAGGCTGGTTGGACGGCAATTCAATGCGGACGCCCACGATTTCGACTTCGATCATCAACTGTCCATCCGGGAGATGCGATCATGGACGAGCGCCCTGTGAAGGGTAAGGCAAAGCTCACTGATCTCACGGGCAGCTTCAGCCGCGCGGGCCTGGGATGCGGCGTCGCGGCGGGATGTCAGAGGCGCTACGACCCGCTCCACCAAGCCGAACTCACGGTCTGCCGCAGCCTGGAAAGGACGAAGGTGCCGCGGTTCGAGGCCGTGTCCTTCCAATTGCACGCAGGCCCGCGCCACTTGGAGGGCGTGTTCATCGAAGCGCCCGCCGATGTGGCTGATCAGCCCAAAGCTCAGGAGTGATTCCAGCAAGGGCACACTCGCACCTGACTCAGAGCGCAGCTGCTCCTCGGTCAATGCCCGCGCCCGCCCCTGCATCTCGGCAGCCATTCCGGCCGAGACAGCTTGAGGCGCCACAGTCATGCCCGGTGGCAGATTCTCCGGGCGCTCTCCGCGATCAATGGCATCCAGGTAATCCTTGATGACTTTCAGCGGAAGGTACTGATCGCGCTGCAGCGCAAGGACGAAACGGAGGCGCTCGACGTCGCTGTCCGAATACTGTCTGTAGCCGGCAGCGGTCCTCTTGGGATTGATGAGCCCCTTTTCCTCCAGGAAACGGATCTTGGACGCAGTCATGCCCGGGAAGTCGTCACTCAACTGGGCGAGGACTTCCCCAATGTTCAGGACCTGCGGTCCGCGGCGGTCCGGCTGGGCGATAGCCACAGGCAGGTTCCCCGTCAGACTTGGCCTGCTGCGCGGACAGGGCTCAGGTAGTAGGTCAACCGGAACTTGCCGATCTGTACCTCGTTGCCGCTCTTCAGGTGTACACGGTCAACGCGGTCGTGGTTGACGTACGTTCCGTTAAGGCTGCCCATGTCCACCAGTTCGAAGCCTGATGCCGTGCGAAGGAACTGGACGTGCTTGCGGGACACCGTGACGTCGTCCAGGAAGATGTCCGCGTCCGGGTGCCGGCCCGCAGTGGTGGTATCCGCATCCAGAAGGAACCGTGCTCCGGCGTTTGGCCCGCTATGGGCAATGAGCAAAGCCGAGTTGGGCGGAAGTGCTTCCACGGATGCGCGCTCTTCAGGGGCCAACTTGGGGGCGATGCTTGGCTCGTCCCACGTTGGCGTGATGCTGATGGAGGTGGTCTCCGACGTAGGCTGTTCCTCCGCGCCGTTCCCGACATTGGCTTGGTTCTGTTCGCCGCCAACCATGGAATTTCCTCCTCATCTGCCGGCAGTTCACATACCTGCCAGCCACTTCCGCATCCCGGTACCGCCGGGCAAATCGGTTGCTGGCCCGCCGTCGCGCTTTTCCTGCTAAGGAAATTCAGCCTGGCGGGCCAGATAACTTTAGCCTACCTGTTGTTCGTACTCTGATGCACTGAGCAGGGAATCCACTGCATCTGCTTCTGCGAGCTTGACCTCCATGAGCCACCCTTCGCCGTAAGGATCCGAGTTAATCAGCGCAGGATCGGTGTCCAAAGCGTCATTGCGATTAATGACCTCGCCGCTCACGGGAGCGTAAATGTCGCTGACGCTCTTGGTGGACTCAACTTCCCCCACCACCTCATTTCCGGTGACTTTTGTCCCGGGCTCAGGCATTTGGGCGTAGACGACGTCGCCCAGTGCGTCCTGCGCAAAGTCGGTAATACCAATCCGCACAACACCTTCGGCATCGGGAGCGGTAACCCACTCGTGCTCCGCGGTATAGGAAAGTTCTTCTGGAATATTGCTCACGGGTGGCCTTTCATCGGGACAATGACGAACCTCGACGGCGGCCTGTGCTGGTGGCCACCGCTGAAAGTATAGGCACATTTCCCCTGCGCCCAAGGGGGGTCTCTGCCATGATTGACCCATGACTGAACAAGCACAAGTACCAGCTCAGAAAAAGCGCAATTGGGGCGTCAAAATAATCCTGATCCTGGTGGCATTGCTTGTCGCTGTGGCTGCCTACTTTATTCTGGGGGCCATTCTCCCCCGCTGGTGGTCCGATGTCATTGCCGGGCAGATCAAGCGGGATCTCGGAGCCAGTGTCCTGGTAGGCATGTTCTATGGTTTTGTTTTCACCTTCATTCCACTGCTTGTGGCTTGGCAGGCCACCCGGAAGGCAGTCGCCTGGCCGTGGAAGATCGCCATTCTTTTGGTAGCAGTTGCCATCGCCACCCCGAACCTCCTGACGGCCGGCATTGCCTTTGGCACCACGGAATCAGCCCATGCGGGCCAGCGGACTTTGAGCGTGGACGCCGGCTTCTTTACAACCTGGACTGCCGTTTCTGCCATTGCCGCAGTGGTGGTATTCATCGCCGTCACAGTCCTGTGGGCTCTTTGGCGGCGGCGGGGCAAGCAAATGAAGGCCCTGAAGCAAGCGGAGAACCAACGCATCAAGGCCGCGAAGACCGCTGCAACAGAGACGCAGGGCCCTGCGCCCAGCGCGTAGACCCACCCACAGAACACGAAGCCCGCCACGGAACAATCCGTGGCGGGCTTCTTTTGCTTCCGGCAAACCTCAGGCGACGGTGGCCTCGCGGGGCTCGCGCTCGACGTCGGGCGTTGCAGCAGCCAACGCAACTCGCCCACGCTTGGCGGCCGCGGCAGCGAAGACCATCACCAGCAACGCAGCGACTGTTATGCCGGCACCGGCCCAGATGGGCGAGGTGTAGCCCAGGCCAGCGGTGATGGTCACGCCGCCCAACCACGCCCCGAGGGCGTTGCCCAGGTTAAACGCACCGATGTTTGCGCCGGACGCCAACGTAGGTGCAGTGGACGCAAAGTGCATGACGCGCATCTGGAGACCTGGAACCGTGGCGAACCCGAAGCCGCCCATCAGCGCAAGGGATACCAGTGTGGCAATACTGCTGGACGCTGTGAGTGCAAAGAAGACCAGCACCACGACCAGTCCGGCGAGGATGGCAATGAGCGAGGTGTCGAGGGCCTTGTCGGCAGCTTTGCCGCCCAGGAAGTTGCCGGCAAAGAGGCCGCCGCCGAAGAGCACCAGGAGCCATGGCACAGCCCCGGACTCGAATCCGGATACTTCTGTCAACGTGAACGCGATGTACGTGAAGGCGCCGAACATGCCGCCGAATCCGAGAACGGTCACGGCAATCGAAAGCCACACCTGGCCGGACTTGAAGGCACCGAGTTCACTGCGCAGTCCCTTGGTGGGCTCAGTGGAGGCCTTGGGAACCATGACCGCGATACCCACCAGGGCGATCACACCAATGATGGTGATAGCCCAAAACGTTGAACGCCAGCCAAAGTTCTGGCCGAGCAAGGTTCCGAACGGCACCCCCAGGACATTCGCGGCGGTGAGGCCCGTAAACATGATGGCGATGGCCCCGGCCTTCTTGTGGGGCGGAACCAGGCTGGCCGCCACCACCGAACCGATGCCGAAGAACGCGCCATGGCAGAGCGCGGCCACTATGCGCCCCAGGAGCATTGACGTATAACTGTCGGCGATTGCGGACAGGAAGTTACCCGCGATGAACAAGACGAGGAGGCCGATGAGAACGGGCTTGCGCGGCAGCCGGGTGACGGCGGCGGTGACCAGGAGGGCACCCACGGTGACGCTGAGGGCATAGCCGGAGATGAACCAACCGGCCGAAGCCTCGCTGACCTGGAAATCGGCGGCAACATCGGGCAAGAGGCCCATGATCACGAACTCGGTCAGTCCGATGCCGAATCCGCCGAGGGCAAGGGCAATCAACCCTGCGGGCATGTGGAGCTCCTTAGATGGTTTGGTTCCCGCGTGAAGTGGAAGTGCGCCGCCAGGAACCGTAGAATATAGTTGCAGACGCTCTATATATAGTTGCACACGCTAGATACTTGCGCAAGCAACTAGTTTACGGCGTCTCGATCTACACGACATCAAGGCAGGAGCACAGCAAAAATGGGCATCAAGGATGACGCCGTAGAAGTACGGGCACAGGGTTGGCGGACCCTTGCCGCCCTGCACGGAAGCATCGAGGCGGAACTGGAAAAGGCACTCCAGGCCTCAAGTGACCTGTCGGTAGTGGAGTACACGGTGCTGGATGCCCTGAGCCGACAAGACGGCTGGCATATGCGGATGCAGCAGCTGGCCCGCGCCACCGCCCTGTCCAGCAGTGCCACCACCCGCCTGGTCAACCGACTGGAGGACCGCGGCCTCCTCACACGGATCCTGTGCGCCGACGACCGCCGTGGCATCTACACCGAGCTCACAGTGACCGGCCAGAAACTGCTCGAGGCCGCCAAGCCTGTGCATGATGAGACGCTGGCCTCCGCCCTTGAGGCCGCCGAATCCGTCCCGGAGCTTGAACCACTGGTGCGGGCACTCGGCGCGCTGCAAAGGGTTTAGCCTTTTCCCCGGCCTCGTTCGTTTCACCCGCCGCTGAACGCCGGGTGAAACGAACAAAGCCGGAAACAAAAAAGGACCGGAATCCCGCGTTTCCGCGTGATTCCGGTCCTTCATTGTCGGGCTGACAGGATTTGAACCTGCGACCCCTTGACCCCCAGTCAAGTGCGCTACCAAGCTGCGCTACAGCCCGCTGGTTCCACCGTTCTCCGCCTAAGTTTTCCTCCGAAGAGTCCCACCTAAGCAGTCCGGCCGAACCACCTCCAAAAGCTTACACGAAGTTGGAGGTCGGAGACGCCATCACAGCCAAACTCGGCTGTGATGCCCGTCTCACTTAGCGCTTCTTGCCACGCTTCTCGCGAACGCGCATGTTGACCTCGATGGGCGTGCCCTCGAAGCCGAATGTTTCGCGGAGGCGACGCGTGATGAAGCGACGGTATCCGGGATCCAGGAACCCGGTGGTGAAGAGCACGAACTTCGGCGGGCGGCTGGAAGCCTGGGTGCCGAAGAGGATGCGGGGCTGCTTGCCACCACGGACCGGGTGCGGGTGCGCAGCGACGAGCTCGCCCAGGAACGCATTGAGGCGCCCCGTGGGGATGCGGCGGTCCCAGCTCTCCAGTGCAATGTCCAGGGCAGGAACCAGACGGTCCTTGTGCCAGCCGGTCTTGGCCGAGATATTGACGCGGGGCGCCCACTCAACGTGCGCCAGGTCCTGCTCGATCTCGCGCTCCAGGTAGCGGCGGCGTTCGTCGTCCAGGAGGTCCCACTTGTTGAAGGCGAGGACCAGTGCACGGCCGGATTCGATCGCCAGCTGGAGGATGCGGACATCCTGCTCGCTGAGGACCTCGTCGACCGCAAGAAGCACGACGGCGACCTCCGCCTTTTCGAGCGCGGCCTGCGTACGCAGGGAAGCATAGAAATCAGCGCCCTGGGCCATGTGCTGGCGGCGGCGGATACCTGCGGTGTCCACGAAACGCCAGGTGCGGTCGCCAAGTTCGATGAATTCGTCCACAGGATCACGCGTTGTACCGGCCAGCGGATCTACAACGACGCGCTCGGAGCCTGCGAGCTTGTTCAGCAGCGAGGACTTGCCAACGTTCGGGCGGCCGATCAAGGCGATACGGCGCGGACCGCCGGAGCGCTCGACGCCTTCCACCAGGGAGAACTCGGGAAGGGTATCCATGACGTGGTCCAGGAGGTCGGCGACGCCACGTCCGTGCAGTGCCGACACCGGGTACGGTTCGCCGAAGCCCAGGCCCCACAGCGTTGCGGAGTCAGCTTCCTGCGCGAAGTCGTCCACCTTGTTGGCCACCATGATGACCGGCTTCTTGCTCTTGCGGAGCATCTTCATGACGCCTTCGTCCGTGGCCGTGGCGCCAACGGCGGAATCCACCACGAAGAGAACGGCGTCAGCAAGCTCAACAGCCATCTCGGCCTGCTCGGCTACGCGGGCATGGATGCCCTTGGCATCGTGCTCCCATCCACCGGTGTCAACCAAGGTGAAGTTGCGGCCATTCCAGCGGGCCGAGTACATCACGCGGTCGCGGGTAACACCCGGGGTGTCCTCGACAACGGCTTCGCGGCGGCCCAGGATGCGGTTGACCAACGTGGACTTACCCACGTTCGGGCGGCCGATGATGGCCAGGACCGGGTCCAGCTTGAGGGGACCTTCGTCGCCTTCGTCGCCGTATTCGCCGCTGAGAAGTGCGGCATCTTCGTCGTCGAGATCGTAGTCGTCCAAGCCGGCCCGGAGGGTGGCCGCGCGGAGCTCGGCCTCGTCATCGTCCAGGGCAGCCAGGTTTTCAGCCACCTGGTCGGTGCCGGTGGGCGTGTATTCGTCGTCGCCGGCTCCGTGGAGGCCGGATTTTTGAGTCGTATCGCTCATTGCACTTTCCTTAGGGGTGGTCTGCCGGCGTCCCGGCTACTGCTGTATGGCGGTGCTGCGGAGTGGATTCTCCGGGCGCAGGATCCTGGGGAAGGCCCTGGCCTGTGGCCCGGATGGCATCCTGGACGTGATCGGCCAGGGCTTCACGGATTTCCGCAGCCGCCCTGTCCATTGAAGCACGCCCCGGTTCGCCCTTCCGGCGCTTCACCGTAATGGGTTCGCCGAAGCTCACGTGGAGCTTGCGGCGTGGTTTGGGGATATGGTCGCGGTGCTCGTCGCCCTGGCGGGTTCCGAGGATGGCGACCGGTATGACTGTTGCTCCGGAGTTGATGGCAAGCCAGGCAACCCCGTTGCTGATGCTTTCGGCTGCACCGCTCCCCCGCGTGCCTTCCGGAAGAATCCCGACACAGCGGCCGTCGTCGAGCAGTTGCTTGCCGAGGTGCAGGGCGGCGCGGTCCCCCGTACGGTCCACCGGAATCTGTCCGGATCCCCGCAGGACAGATCCAAGGAAACCCCTGAACATCTCCTTCTTGACGAGGATGTGCATGGACCGCGGGGAGGCGCCGAACATCACGGGACCATCAAGGAAGCTGATGTGGTTCGCAGCGAAAATCACCGGTCCGCCGGCAGGAATGTTGCCCTTGCCCGTCACGACGGTCCGGTAAATGACGTGATCGAGGAACCACCCGACGGGGCGGCTCCACACTTTGGTCCACGGAGCGGGAAGCCCGTGTCCTTGTTCCTTAGTCGCCATAGATCACCTTGCTGACGATCGCCAAGGCGGTCTCCACTGTTTCCTCAAAGTTCAGGTCCGAGGAATCGAGCGTCACCACACCGTCAGCCGCCTGGGTGAAGTTCACCACCGTGGAGTCCTTGGCGTCACGCTGGATGACCTGGGCTGCCAACTGTTCTTTGCTCTGGGTGCCACCCAGCTGAATACCCCGGCGCCGAAGCCTGGCTTCCTCGCTGGCCGTCAGGAGCATGCGGACCTCGGCATTGGGCACGACGACGGTGGTGATGTCGCGGCCTTCGACCACCATGCGGTGGTGGTGCTGGTCGATCAGCTCGCGTTGGCGGCGGATGAGCTCGGTGCGGGCACCGAGCGTAGTAGCAACAGCGCTGACGGACGAGGAGATCAAGGGATCCCGGATTTCGTCCGTGACGTCGGTGCCATCCACTGCCACATACTCCGTAGCGGTGCTTGTGCTGATCTCCAAAGGCATGGCCTTGGAAGCCTGCTCCACTGCTGCGCCGTCTTGAAGGTCAACGCCTGTTTTGAGGCAGTACCAGGTCAGGGCCCGGTACATGGCGCCCGTATCCAGGTAAGCCAGCTTCAAGCGCCGGGCAACTTCCTTGCTGACGCTGGATTTACCCGATCCGGAAGGGCCGTCGATGGCAATCACCAGCGGCTTGCCCGGGCGGGCTACCGTCTCCGGTCCAAAAAATTCACGCGTCATTACTGGAGTACCCGCCATCCACGGTCAGTCAAAGCTTCAACAAGGAGGTCGTGCTTGCTGGGAAGCACGGAGAGCTCCACCATGCCCACGTTTTGTCCCGAGGAGTGATCAAGCCGGAGGTCCTCGAGGTTCACGCCAATCTCGCCGATCTCCGTGAGGAGGTGAGCGATCTGGCCCGGTTTGTCGTCCACCAGGATGGTGAGCCACGAGTAGGCCTGAGGAGGTCCGCCGTGCTTGCCCGGGATCCTCGCCTGCCCTGCATTGCCTTCACTGATCAACTGCGCAAGATCCAGCCGGGCGCCGGGCGCCAGCGGCTCTTCAAGCGTTCCGATCAAGCGGTTCAGGTCTTCGCGGACGCCGTGCAGGATGGAAACCACCTTCTCCGCATTGCCGCCCAGGATCTGCACCCAAAGGGTGGGATCGCTGGCGGCGATGCGGGTGGTGTCGCGAAGCCCGTTGCCCGCCAGGGAAAGGGCATGCAGGGGCGTGCCTTGCAGCCGGCTGGCCAGCAGGGAAGACATGATCTGGGGCAAATGCGATACCAGTGCCACAGCTTCATCGTGCTCGTCCGCCGTGAACTGGGAGACGATGCCCCCAAGATCCCCGGCCAGCGAGCGGGCAGCCTGAACCGCCCCATCCGAGGTTTCCTCGGACGGGCAAACTACCCACGGCATGGAGGTGAAAAGCTCACCCCGTGCAGCAACTGGACCTGACTTCTCACGGCCGGCCATCGGATGCGTCCCCACATAGCGGGTCAGGTCCACACCACGCTCGCGCAGCTGCGCCTGAATGGTCGCTTTCACGCTCGCGATGTCAACCACGACGGCGGACGGGTAGTCCGCCAAGGCCTTCTGCACGACGTCGGCGGTAACGTCCGGCGGAGCCGCGACAACTACCAGCTGGGGTTCTTCGCCCAACTCGCCCAACGGCCGTCCCGCTCCGATATCCACAGCGACCGCCTGATTGGTGGGCGAAGGATCGGACAGGAAGACCGGAACGCCGCGGCCGCGCAGGCCGAGGCCAATGCTGGCCCCCAGCAGGCCTGTACCGAGAACGACGACCGGGCCATCAAGATGGCCCCGGCCGTGCGTACCGAATGCCGACATGCCCTAGAGCCCCACAGATGCCAGGAGGTGTCCGACTTCCTGCCTGCCGAGGTTGCGGATGCTGCCCTGGCGCTGGTCGCCCAAACCAATGGGGCCGACCTTGACGCGGACAAGACGCTCCACAGGGAACCCGACGGCGTCAAACATACGGCGCACAATGCGGTTCTTACCTGAGTGGAGCACAACCTCGATGAGGACGTGCCCCGGGGTGGAGTCCACCAACCGAAACGAATCCACTGCGGCAACACCGTCTTCGAGCTCGACGCCGTTCTTCAGCTTCGCGCCCACGCCCTGTGGGAACGGACCACGCACCTGGACGAGGTACGTCTTGGGTACCTCATAGGAAGGGTGCGTCAAGCGGTTGGCGAGTTCGCCGTCGTTCGTCAGCAGCAGCAGCCCCTCAGTGGCAACGTCGAGACGGCCAACGTGGAACAGGCGTTCGCCCTTGTTCTTGTTGTTCTTGAGGAAGTCGCTGATGCAGGGACGGCCTTCGGGGTCCTCCATGGTGGAGACGACGCCCTTGGGTTTGTTGAAGACCATGTAGACGAGGGTTTCGTCGAGCTGGATCCGGATGCCATCGACGTGGATCACGGCAGCCGTGGGGTCCACGCGCATGCCAAGCTCGGTGGTCACTACGCCATCAACCTCGACGCGTCCCTCGAGGATCATTTCCTCACAGACGCGGCGCGAAGCCACGCCGGCTTGGGCCATGACCTTCTGCAGGCGTACGCCGTCAACATCGTGAAGGTCCGACTGCGGGACTTCCTGGCGCGGACCGCGGTTGCGGCCCGGCTTGCGGATGGGTCCCAGGTTCTGGCCGAAACGTTCGCTGCCGAATGCCTTGGAACCGTACTGCCTGGCCGGCTTGGCCTTGGGCTTCAATGCGCCCGGCGTACCAGGTGCCTTGCCAAAGCCGGGCTTGTTGGAGCCGGGCTTACGGAAGGGCTTCGCGGGCCTGGCTGCCTGGCCGCGGTCGAAATCGCCCGCAGTTGTGGGGTTGTCAGAATCGAAAGGTGCCGCTTCGCGCGGCTTCGGAGCCTTGAAAGGGCGGCCCTCGCCCTGGGTGAAGTTGCGCTTTCCAGCGCCGGCGCTGCCGCCGCGGCCAGGGAAGCCGCCGGCGTTGGGGCGACCTGCGCCACCCTTGGCCTCATTGCGTCCAGAACTGTTGCGTCCCGAACTGTTACGTGGTGAACTCTGGCGTCCCGCCTGTGTCATGACCCGTCCTTGTGTAGTAATGGCCGGCTTCCGTGCTGCAATCAACACTAGCCAGCCGGGCAGACATCGTCTGCCCCTTGTCGCTGTGCACCCTGAAGGTGCCGTGAATCCATATGAAGTTCTCTTGCGGTGCCGGGCGCGGCCTGTGGCTACATCCGGCTGGCGTCGTAATACTCGTCAATCCCTTCCAGACCTGGAAGGTGCGGTGAAAGCTGTGGCAGTTCAGCCACTGAGCCGATGCCCATCCGTTCCAGGAAGTACGAGGTTGTCCTGTACAGGACAGCCCCGGATTCAGGATCGTTTCCGGAGTCCTCGATCAAACCCCGTTGAGTGAGGGTCCGGACCACAGAATCGACGTTGACGCCGCGAATGGCAGACACCCGGGCCCTGGAGACCGGTTGCCGGTAGGCAATGACCGCCAGAGTTTCAAGCGCTGCTTGAGTGAGCCTGGTGGTCTGCCCTTCGAGCACGAACCTGCCCACGATGTCGGCGAAATCCGACCGTGAATAGATGCGCCACCCTCCGGCGACATTCCGCAATTCAAAACCCCGGGGTGCAGTGCTGGCATCGGCAAAGCCGACAGCATCCACGTCCGGGGCTTTAACAGTATAGCCGCTATACTCCCGCTGCAGGTCATGCAGCAAATCCTCGACGACGGATACCGTCACGTTGAGTCCGGCGGCCAACTCTTCCGAGGTAGCGGGCTCGTCAATGACCATGAGCACTGCCTCCAAGGCTGCCCGCGCGCCGCCGGGCATCGCTGCCAGCTCAGCCAAGCCATCCTGTGCCGTTTCCTGCTCATTCACTGCTGTTCTCCCTGCCGTCCGGCACCACACCGGTCTCATACTCTTCGCTCAGGCTGGAACTGTCCCACCCGTCGTCGTCGCCCGTCCAGCGGACGGTCAACTCCGCCAAGGGTTCGGGCTGCTCAAAAGCCACCACACGGTCCCGGAACATTTCCAACAACGCAAGGAAGCGTGCCACTACCACCAGCGTGGTTTCGGCGTCGGCTATCAGCGTCTGGAAGGACAAAGGTGCGCCCAGCTTCAAGCGGTAGCCCATGATCTCGGCCTGCTCCTTGACGCTTACGGGCGGAGCGTGCAGGTGGTCCAAGCCCACCTCGGCAGGAGCGGAGTCCTTGGGTTTCAGCGCTTTGGCGGCAAGTTCCGCGAACTGTTCCGGTGTATGGCGCCATACGAGTTCGGGCAGCAGCGCGGCGAAGTGGCCTTCCAATGCAACCTGGCGCGGGTAACGACGCGCCTCCTGTTCCAGCGTTTCGCCGAGGATTCCGGCGATTTGCTTGAAGGCCTTGTATTGCAGGAGGCGGGCGAACAGCAGATCCCTGGCCTCAAGGAGCGCGATGTCCTCAGCGTCCTCGACTTCGCCTGAGGGCAGAAGGCGCGCAGCCTTGAGATCCAGCAGCGTAGCGGCGATGACCAGGAACTCACTGGCTTCGTCCAGCGCCCAGTCCTCCCCCAACTCCTGGAGCCGGCGGATGTACTTGATGAATTCATCGGTGACTGTGGCCAAAGCCACTTCAGTGATGTCCATCTTGTGCTTGGAAATGAGGCCAAGCAAAAGATCGAACGGGCCGGTGAAGTTGGCCAGCCGTACCTCAAAGCCGGGTTTGCGGGCTTCGGTGGTAACGGCGTCGGGCGCTTCCGCAATAGCGGCAGTGCCCGCTTCCGCAGCCGGAGCGAGAGACGGTCCCACGGTCGGTTAGGGCGCGCCGCCGCGCGAGATCAGTTCCTTGGCGAGCCGGCGGTAGGCGTCGGCGCCAATGTGGTTGCCCGCATAACTGGTGATGGGCTCGGCGGCCACGGTTGCATCCGCGAACTTGATCGAGCGCTTGATAACGGTCTCGAAGACTTTGTCGCCGAAGGCTTCCACGAGGCGTGAAATGACTTCGCGGCTGTGCAGCGTGCGGGCGTCGTACATGGTGGCCAGGACGCCGTCCACCTGCAGCCGCGGGTTGAGTCGGTCCTGGACCTTTTCGATGGTTTCCACCAGAAGGGCCACCGCCCGCAAGGCGAAGAACTCACAGATCAGCGGAATAATGACGCCGTGCGCGGCAGTCAGTGCGTTGACGGTCAGCAGCCCCAGGGACGGCTGGCAGTCGATCAGGACGACGTCGTAATCGTCCTCGACGCTCTTGAGCGCGCGGTCCAGTACCTGCTCGCGTGCCACCTCGTTGACGAGTTGGACTTCCGCGGCGGAGAGGTCGATGTTGGCGGGAAGAAGGTCAACTCCCTCGACGCCGGTTTGCTGGATGGCGTCGCGGATACTCACCTTGCGGTCCATCAGGACGTTGTACACGGTGAGGTCGAGCTCGTGCGGATTGGCGCCGAGACCTGCGGAGAGGGCGCCCTGGGGATCAAAGTCCACCAGAAGGACACGCCGGCCATATTCGGCGAGCGCAGCAGCGAGATTGATGGTGGAGGTGGTTTTACCCACGCCACCCTTCTGGTTGACCATGGCGATGACTCTTGCCGGGCCATGGGAAGCAAGTGGAGCTGGTTCCGGAAATTCGCGGTAAGGGCGGCCTGTTGGCCCCATGATGGCGTCTTCCAGATCGAGCTCGGTGCCTCCCAGCGTAGCTGTTCCCCGTTCGATGCTCACGTATCTAACCACTCTTTCGACGACGATCTTCCCTGCCGCTGGCCCCCAGCTACAGCGCTACTACCCACCTAGGCTACAGCGCCCGACACGGTTATTTGGGGAACTTGACTTTGTCCGGTTCGTGAGCCTTTACCCTCTAGCTGAGGTAGAAGGTTGCCCCGTAGCCGCTGAGTGGCGGCCACATGCCGAAGGCCGGCACCTGGAGAGGTGCCGGCCTTCGGCTGCGATGCGATGCGTTGATCCCTGCTTGGGTCAGACGGTTGCCTTTTCGCGGGTTTCAGCCTCGGGAGCGGCCTCTTCTTCGCCGCCATGGGCGATCATGGTCTGCTCATCGAAGGGCTCGCTGCCGGAGAGGACGCGCTCTACCTGGCCGTTGTCGATTTCCTTCACCCAGGTACCGATCAGGACGGTCGCCACTGCGTTGCCAGTGAAGTTGGTCAGGGCCCGGGCCTCCGACATGAAGCGGTCGATGCCCACGATCATGCCGACTCCACCAAGGAGCTCCGGCTTGTGTGCCTGAAGACCGGCGGCAAGTGTTGCAAGACCGGCACCCGTGACACCGGCGGCACCCTTTGAAGCGATGATCATGAAGACCAACAAGGAGACCTGGGCGCCGAGATCCAGCGGGGTGCCCATGGCGTTGGCGACGAAGAGCGAAGCCATGGTCAAGTAGATCGCCGTGCCGTCAAGGTTGAAGGAGTAGCCCGTGGGAACGGTGACGCCAACCACTGGCTTGGACACACCCAGGTGCTCCATCTTGGCGATCAGGCGGGGCAGTGCAGCTTCGGAGGAGGAAGTGGAGAAGATCAGGAGGTACTCGCGGGCCAGGTACTTCATGAGCCTGAAGATATTGACGCCGGCCACTGCGCGGAGCAGCGTACCGAGGATGACCACGATGAACAGTGCGCAGGTGATGTAGAAGGCAAGCATCAGGGTGAACATGCTGAGGATCGCCTGGGCACCGGTGGCGCCGACGACGGCGGCGATGGCACCGAACGCACCAACGGGAGCCAGCCACATGATCATGATGAGGATGCGGAAGACGAGGCGCTGGCCGTGTCCGATCGCGTTAAGGATGGGAGCACCCTGCTTGCCCATCTTCTGCAAGGCGAACCCGACCAGGATCGCAGCAAGCAGCGTAGGCAGGACCGGGATGTCACCGGGGATGATGCCAAGAAGGAAGTCAACGGTGCTGTTGGTGTCCGCTTTCTTGGTGGGATCGTACGGGGTCAGCTTGAGGCCTTCACCCGGGTGGATCAGGTTGCCCACGACGAGGCCGATGCCCAGGGCGAAGGTTGACATGGCTACGAAATAGCCGAGGGCGAGGCCGCCCACCTTGCCAACCGTGGCAGCCTTGGCGATGGAGCCGATGCCCAGGACAATGGTGCAGAAAATGACCGGGGCGATCATCATCTTGATGAGCTTGATAAAGCCATCGCCGAGTGGCTTGAGTGACTTACCAACTTCGGGGAACACCAGGCCGATCACGGCGCCGAGTACGACGGCCAGAATGACCGCGATGTACAAGTAATGCGACTTGTCGAGCCCCTTGCGTCCAGCTTTGGCAGCTACTGCCGACTCTCCTCGTTGAGAGGTCATGGGATTCTCCTTTGGATACTGTGTAAGGCGCTGCGGTCCTGCACTGATGTCCATTCCGCTGCCCTTGTGTGATATCCATCATTGAGCCGTTGGTGACACACATCACCGTTGCGGTCATATTGGTCATGGAGGTCCACGTGTTTCACAGCTGGAGCATCGCCCGCCGATTGTTTGTGGCAAACCTGCTGTTTGTCCTGGTCCTGACGGCGGTATTTGGAGCCTTTTCCGTGGTGGAGGCCCGGGACAGGGCCTATGACAACGCCGGGGGTCGAATGCTGGCCGTGGCAACATCCATTGCCGACAATCCGTTGGTACTGGAAGCGGCATCCGCTGCGGAGCCCACAGCAGCATTGCAGCCTTACGCGCTGGAGGTCATGGACGATGCTGACGCCGATTTCATCACCATCATGGCTCCCGACAGGACGCGCTGGACGCACCCAAGGGTTGAGGAGCTCGGCAAGCCCTACATCGGAACGATTGAGCCCGCGCTGCGGGGCGAGACGTTCACGGAGGTCACCGCGGGCACCTTGGGTCCGTCGGTCCGAACCATCGCACCGGTCATAGCTGCTGACGGGACCGTCAAAGCCCTCGTGGCAGCGGGGGTTACCGTCCGGACAGTAGACACGGATGTGGCCGAGCGCCTGGGCGTCATCGGCGGCATTGCCCTGGTGGTGTTGAGCTTTGGGTCCGTGGCCTCCTGGCTCCTTGGGCGGTATCTGAGATCGGTGACGCGAGGCTGGGGACCGGAACAGCTGGCTCAGCTTTTCGCCTACTACGAATCGGTGCTGCACTCGGTACGTGAGGGTGTCATCCTGATCGATACCCACGGCAAGGCGGTGATGTACAACGACCAAGCCGCCGAGTTGCTGGGCCTGCAGCCTTCCGACGCCGACCGCTCCCCTGACGATGCCCCGAAGCTCGCTGATCTTCCCTTCGACGGCAGCCTGCGGGCGCTGTTCGAATCGGGCAGACCCGCACACGACGAGATTCATCTGACCGGCTCCCGGATCCTGGTGGTGAATCAGGCCCCTGCAGTAGGGCCGGTCCCTGAGCGCAGCCGACAGAAACCCGCCGTCTACGGCACAGTGGCCACCATCCGCGACCGTACCGAGATCGAATCCCTGGGCACGGAACTCCAGACCATGAAAACCCTCTCGGATGCGCTGCGCGCGCAGACACATGAACACGCAAACCGGCTCCACATGATCGTCTCCCTGCTGGAACTGGGCCGCACACCCCAGGCCTTGGACTTTGCCACCAAGGATCTTGAACTCAGCCAGCAACTCACCGACGACATGGTGGCATCGGTGGACGAGCCGGTCATGAGTGCGTTGGTGATGGGCAAGGCGTCAGAAGCCCACGAACGCGGGGTGGAGTTGGAGGTCCGGACATCAGGGAGCTCCGGTGTGCGCGGCTTGGAGATCCAGGACCTGGTGACCATTCTCGGCAACCTGCTGGACAATGCGATTGATGCTGCGGCGGCCGGTGATTTCCCGCGGAAGGTGGAGCTGGACGTGGAAGCCGGACCTGCCGCCGTCGAGTTCACGGTCCGGGACTCCGGGAGCGGCATCAATCCTGAGTCCATTGATGACGTACTTCAGTACGGCTTCAGTACGAAGTCTCCGGACAAGAATCCGCGCGGTTCCCACGGGCGAGGCGTTGGCCTTGCCTTGGTGCGCCAGGCCGTGGACCGGCTCAACGGTACGATGACCATCAGCAATCCCGGCGGAGCACAATTCCACGTCGTGCTGCCCGCGCCGGTTCCCGAGGAAGAGAAGGCATGACAGACATCCGTGTCCTGGTAGTGGAGGACGAGCCCATAGCTTCGGACGCCCACTCCGTCTATGTCGGCCGTCTGGCCGGGTTTTCACTGGTGGGCACGGCCCCGGACGGCCAGTCGGCGCTGCGCATCCTCGGGGAGTTCGCTGCGTCGGGCTCCCCCGTGGACCTGGTCCTCCTGGACATGAACCTCCCTGACCTTCACGGCCTCGATGTGGCCCGCCGCATGAGGTCTGCAGGAGTTTTTGCCGACATCATTGCCATCACGGCCGTCCGGGAACTGAACATCGTGCGCAGCGCCGTCTCCATCGGCGTCGTGCAGTACCTCATCAAGCCGTTCACGTATGCAACGTTCGCGGACAAGCTCAGCAGCTACCGGGCATTCCGTGAACAGCTGGCCGGTTCAATGTCAGGAATCTCCAAGGCAGGAGCCTCCCAAAGCGACGTGGACCAGGCCTTTGCCAGCCTTCGCGCGCCGACGGAACTGCCGCTGCCGAAAGGCCTTTCGGGGTCCACCCTGGAAGCGGTGAAGGACCTGATGCGGGCGCGGCATGAAGCAGTCTCCGCCAGCGAAGTCATGGACGCCTTGGGCATGTCCCGGGTCACCGCCCGCCGGTATCTGGAATACCTTGCCGACGCCGGAACGGTCACCAGGGCGCCCCGGTACGGTACCCCGGGCCGGCCGGAAAACGAGTATGGATGGAACCGCGCTTAGGCAGTAGTTGCGCCCTGGGATCCCGTCCTGGCGTACAACGTCGCAGAGACTTAATGTATACAAAAGATGAATATTTGTTCCTTTAAGTGCCGCTAAGCCCGTCCTGTGTATACACTGAGGATATGCGCGCCAGTGATCGGGCCTACAACGCCCTCCGTGAAGACATCATTGAATGGCGTCTTCGGCCGGGAACCGTCCTTGCGGAAGTGGAGCAGTCCGAACGGCTCGGTGTGTCCCGAACACCGGTCCGGGAGGCCCTAAGCCGGCTCACTGCGGAAGGATTGACGACGGCGGCAGGCGGCCGCGGCGTCGTCGTCACCGATATCTCGCTGGACAGCATCGACGAACTGTTCGAGCTTCGCGAAACTTTGGAGGTCAGGGCCGCCGCCCTCGCTGCCGAACGAGGCGAGCCGGGGGTGTTCGCCGCGCTTCACACTCAATTGCTGCGGGCCCCTGATTTGCTCAGCAGCGAGGATCCCGCACGGCACGAGTACTACGCCTTGGTGAGCCGCCTGGACGATGCCATTGACGCCGCGATCTCCAACT
This sequence comes from Arthrobacter sp. WCS2018Hpa-7, assembly GCF_031843805.1. Lineage (NCBI taxonomy): Bacteria > Bacillati > Actinomycetota > Actinomycetes > Micrococcales > Micrococcaceae > Arthrobacter > Arthrobacter sp. WCS2018Hpa-7. The sequence continues at coordinate 14,955 of NZ_JAVTJB010000018.1, read as the reverse complement.
CTTACCTGGCCAATGCCATGCGCGGCCTGCGCGTCCATCTGGTCAGAGTCCGCCGCCTCGCAGCCGACGACACCGCCCGGCTTCATGCCGCGGCCGCCGAGCATGCCGCCATTGCCGAGGCCATCGCCGCAGGCAACCCCCGGCTGGCAGAAGCCGCCACCACAGTCCACCTGCACCGCAGCCTCACCCACGTCAAGGCCACCCACACCCCTCACTAGAAGGAGCACCATGGTTAAGAACCACCACGTCCACGTCTACAAGAGCGAAGAGAACCTCCCGCGCACGGAGCAGTTGGCGCACAAGATCGCCGTGGTCGCCGCCGACCCCGTCGACGTCACCCCCGAGGTCACTGACATGGTGATCAACCGGATCATCGACAACGCCTCGGTGGCCATCGCCTCGTTGAACCGCGCTCCGATCGTCGCGGCCCGCGCGCAGGCACTGACCCACTCCCCGAGTGCCAACGGCAAGGGCGCCCACGTGTTCGGCATTACCGATCAGGTCTCCCCCGAGTGGGCCGCCTGGGCCAACGGAGTGGCCGTCCGTGAACTTGATTACCACGACACGTTCCTGGCCGCGGACTACTCCCACCCGGGAGATAACATCCCGCCGATCCTCGCCGTCGCCCAGCACGTCGGCTCCAGCGGCGCCGACCTGGTCCGTGCCATCGCCACCGGCTACGAGATCCAGGTGAACCTGGTCAAGGCCATTTGCCTGCACAAGCACAAGATCGACCACGTGGCCCACCTCGGACCCTCCGCCGCCGCGGGCATCGGCACCCTTCTTGGCCTGGATGTGGAGACGATCTTCCAGTCCGTGGGCCAGGCCCTGCACACCACCACCGCCACCCGGCAGTCCCGCAAGGGCGAAATCTCCACTTGGAAGGCCCACGCCCCGGCCTTCGCAGGCAAGATGGCCGTCGAAGCCGTGGACCGCTCCATGCGCGGCCAGACCTCACCCGTGCCGATCTACGAAGGCGAAGACGGCGTGATCGCCTGGATGCTGGACGGCCCGGACGCCTCCTACGAGGTTCCGCTGCCCCTGCCCGGTGAAGCCAAGCGCGCCATCCTGGACACCTATACCAAGGAACACTCCGCCGAGTACCAGGCCCAGGCGTGGATCGACCTCGCCCGCAAGCTCAACAAAGAGCACCCGGAAACCACGGACCCGGCCAACGTGAAGTCCGTGCTGATCAAGACCAGCCACCACACCCACTACGTGATCGGTTCCGGCGCGAACGATCCCCAGAAGTACTCCCCCACGGCGTCCCGCGAAACACTGGACCACTCCATCCCGTACATCTTCACCGTCGCCCTGCAGGACGGCGCCTGGCACCACGTGGACTCCTACGCCCCCGAACGCGCTGCCCGCCCGGACACCGTGGAACTCTGGCACAAGGTCACCACCGTCGAAGACCCTGAATGGACCCGCCGGTACCACTCCCTGGACATCGCTGAGAAAGCCTTCGGCGGCACTGTTGAAATCACCCTCAACGACGGCACAGTCATCACCGACGACATCGCGGTGGCCGACGCCCACCCGCTCGGAGCCCGGCCGTTCGCCCGCGAGCAATACATCAACAAGTTCCGCACCCTCGCTGCCGGACTGGTGGAGGAAGCCGAAATCGAAAGGTTCCTCGCCGCCGTCGAACGCGTCACCGAACTCGGTGACGGCGAACTGGACCAGCTGAACATCACCGCAGCACCCGGCGTGATCGACCTCAGCAACGCACCCAAGGGACTGTTCTAAATGCTGTACTCAAAAGTCACGCCGGAACAGAAACGGCTGAAGCTGCGGGAATTGCTGGCCTCCGGGACTGTGCAGCAGTTCCCGGGAGCGTTCAACCCGCTCTCGGCACGACTAATCGAGGAAAAAGGCTTCGCCGGGGTCTACATCTCCGGCGCCGTCCTGGCCAACGACCTCGGCCTCCCGGACATCGGCTTGACCACCCTGACGGAGGTGGCCACCCGGGCCGGACAGATCGCCCGCATGACGGACCTGCCCTCCCTGGTGGACGCGGACACCGGCTTCGGCGAGCCCATGAACGTGGCCCGCACCATCCAGGAACTCGAGAACGCGGGCCTGGCCGGCTGCCACATCGAGGACCAATTCAACCCCAAACGATGCGGCCACCTGGACGGCAAGAACGTCGTGGACATCGACACCGCCACCAAACGCATCCGTGCTGCGGCAGACGCCCGCCGCGACCCGAACTTCCTCATCATGGCCCGCACCGACATCCGCGCCGTCGAAGGAATCCAGGCCGCACAAGACCGTGCCAAAGCACTGGTGGACGCCGGCGCCGACGCGATCTTCCCCGAAGCCATGCGTGATTTGAGCGAGTTCCAAGCCATCCGCGACGCAGTGGACGTGCCCATCCTGGCCAACATGACCGAGTTCGGCAAAAGCGAGCTCTTCACCGTGGACCAACTCCAAGGAGTCGGCGTGAACATGGTCATCTACCCCGTCACCCTCCTCCGCATTGCCATGGGCGCTGCAGAGCGTACTCTGGAATCGATCAGGGCTGCGGGGACCCAAGAGGCGGAAGTGGAAAACATGCTCACGCGTGCACGCCTCTACGAACTCGTCGACTACGAGGCCTATAACCAATTCGATACCGGCGTTTTTAACTTCCAGGTTCCTGGCGTCCGCTAGGCACCGGATTAATCAAGGGGAAAGCAGGCAGTCCGGAACACCGGAGCGCCTGCATTATGAACGAAGGAGAGCAGCATGGCAGCTGTTGACATCAAAAAAGGCCTTGCCGGAGTCGTGGTGGACTACACCGCAGTCTCGAAGGTCAACCCGGACACCAACTCGCTGCTCTACCGCGGGTATCCGGTCCAGGAACTGGCCGCCAAATGCAGCTTCGAGGAAGTCGCTTACCTGCTGTGGAACGGCGAACTGCCCAACGAAACAGAGCTTGCTGAATTCACCGCCCGGGAACGCGCTGGCCGTGCGCTGGACCCCGTGGTCAAGTCAGTGGTGGATACCTTGCCCACCACCGCGCATCCTATGGACGTGTGCCGCACGGCAGCATCCGTGCTCGGTGCCCGGCATGAACTGGCTGAAGATTCATCACCCGAAGCAAACATGAAGAAGGCAATCGACCTCTGGGCTGCCATGCCATCCGTGGTTGCCTATGACCAACGCCGCCGCCGCGGCCAGGAACCCGTGGAACCGCGCGAGGACCTGGACTACTCGGCAAACTTCCTCTGGATGACGTTCGGCGAAGAGCAGGTGCCCGAGGTGGTGGAGGCGTTCAACGTCTCGATGATCCTGTACGCGGAGCACTCTTTCAACGCCTCGACGTTCACCGCCCGCGTCGTCACCTCCACGCTCGCTGACCTGCACTCTGCGGTGACCGCCGCGATCGGCGCCCTCAAGGGCCCGCTGCACGGCGGCGCGAACGAGGCAGTGATGCACACCTTCGATGAGATCGGCATCCGCAGCGAAGAGACCCTGGAGGAAGCCGCCACCCGGGCCCGGGCGTGGATGGAAGACGCCCTGGCCCAGAAGAAGAAGGTCATGGGGTTTGGGCACCGCGTCTACAAGCACGGCGACTCCCGCGTGCCCACCATGAAAGCCGCTCTGGACAAGATGATCGCGCACTACGGCCGGCCGGAACTCCTGGGCCTGTACAACGGCTTGGAGCAGGCCATGGACGAGGCAAAGGCCATCAAGCCCAACCTCGACTACCCCGCCGGCCCCACATACCACCTGATGGGCTTCGACACCCAGACGTTCACCCCGCTGTTCGTCGCCAGCCGCATCACCGGCTGGACCGCCCACATCATGGAACAGGTAGCCTCCAACTCCCTCATCCGTCCCCTGAGCGAATACAACGGGCCGGAAGAACGGCACGTTCCCTAACGTTTCCCGTTAGTCCACGAGACGTACGACGCCGGGCCGGTCACCGAAAGGCGACCGGCCCGGCGTCGTTTTTTCCACGTTTCCTGCTACGGCTGGTCCACCCAATCGATGGTGTGGACGTCAGCCACATTTTCGTTATCTGCTGCCAAATCCACCCGCACCGCAATACGCTGGCCGGCAATCATGGCCGGCAGCCAGTGTTCAGCGTCGGCCCACATCCGGTCCACGGGAAGGTGCATCACCGGGAACCAGTCGGGGGCGATCTCGTCGCTTTCCGAAGGTTCCCCCTCCCACGTACGGGTCAGGAACACAGTGGTGGCCATGTTCCACTCCGGCCTTGCCGGAAACACAAAGTCAACAGTGCCTGCCGGAATCAGGTCCTTTGCGGCAACCACCACATTGATTTCCTCCATGACCTCCCGGCATGCGGCCTCAGAGGCGGTCTCCCCCGGCTCCACGTGCCCGCCGACCCCCACCACCTTGCCCCTGCCGAAGCCGGTCTTCTTGGTTCCGAGGAGGACATCCTCGCCGTCCACGCCGTCACGGAGGAGGAAGCACAAAGTCACATGGGCTGCAGTCATGCTGCCAACCTTAACCTGATCTCCCCTGCCACTGCCGCCATTGCTACAGTGAGCCCATGACTGAAGGTGGGGGTAACCGGCCAGCCAATGTGGCCGCCGTCGATGACGCTGCAGCTCCTCCGTCCGCCGGCGGAAGCACGGCTGCCGAAACAGCCACAAAAGCGACGCCCGGACGCGACCCATGGCTACCCCGTTGGCTGGTGGCACACCCCCTCTACGCAGGGTGGGCCTGGACCGTGGTGTGGGCCGGGCTGATCGTTTTGGACGAAGTGGTGGACCTGGCCGGATGGACCTGGTACCTGCTGGTCCTCGTGGCAGCACTGCCCACGTTGATTTCCACGCTGGCGGTGCTGCACGCCACGCCCCGCAGCCATCTCAGGGCAGTGGACGCAACAGTACTGGGTCACTTCTTTGTACGGTTCCTGGCGCTCGTGGCGGCGTTCATGGTGTGGGCCGCCTCAGTGGTGATGAGCGCCTCAATCTCCACCACCGTCCAAACCCTGATCGGCGATTCCGAAAAGGAAGTCACGGCGTTGGGCTTCAACCTCATGCTGGCTGCCGTTCCACTGGTGCTCTCCATCCTCTGGATGGCCTTCATTGTGCGTTGTGCATGGTTCCTGCGGCGCTTGCGCGGCTGGCGGCAGGTGCCGGTGAAGACCAGGGTTCCCAAGAAGTTCCTCAAAGGACGGCCCCGGCTCAAGCGCGTTGTGGTGGGCCTGGCACATCCGGGGCTCCTGCTGGTGGCCGGCCTGGGGACGTCGCTGTTGGCGCTGTTCGTGGACGCCGTGGAGTTGACGCTGGACGTGCTCGGGTAGTTCGCGGAACACGCTTGGGTCAGCGCCCTCTTAGCCCAATGCCCTCTTAGCCCAGCGCCCTCGGGTGTGCCGCTGCATAGACCTCGCGCAGGGTGTCTGCGGTGACCAACGTGTAAACCTGAGTGGTTGTCACGGAGGCATGCCCCAGCAGTTCCTGCACTACCCTGACGTCAGCTCCGCCTTCCAGCAGATGAGTGGCGAAGGAGTGGCGGAGCGTGTGCGGCGAGACGTCCTTGGTGATGTTGGCTTTCTCAGCCGCCGCTTTGAGGATGGTCCAGGCGCTCTGCCTGCTGATCCGACCGCCGCGGGCGTTGAGGAACAGCGCCGGTGTTCCCTTGCCTTTGGATGCCAGCAGCGGCCTGCCTCGGACAACATAGGCTCCGACGGCGCGGGCTCCGTATGAGCCGAGGGGCACCAAGCGCTCTTTGGAGCCCTTGCCGAACAACCTGACGATCGCGGGATCCCCATCTGTGTCTTCGAGGGAAATGTCATCGACGTCCAACCCCACGGCTTCGCTGATGCGGGCACCTGTGGAGTAGAGGAATTCCAGGAGAGCACGGTCCCTGAGCCCTGTGGGCGAGTCGGCTCCGGCAGCTTCCAGGATCCGCGTGACCTCGTCGACGCTGATGGCCTTGGGAAGCCGTTTGCCCGGCATGGGCGGGTGGACATCGCTGGCGGGGTCCGCCGTCGTGGTTCCTTCAAGTGCCCAGAACTTGTGAAGTCCGCGGACCGCCACCACCGTACGTGCAGCGGAGCGGACACCCAGCACAGCGGCGCCATCGCTTCCATCCGACAACGCCTGGGCGAAGGCGGTCACATGATGCCGGGTGATGTCGCCGGGCCGTTCCACGCCCTGGTCCTGGAGGAAGTTGGAGTACCGCGACAAATCCCGGCGGTACGCCGCAAGGGTGTTCGCTGCCAGGCCGCGCTCCACACCCACATGCTGCAGGTAGTCGGTTACTGCGCGGTCAATGCCAGTGGGAGTTCTGGTGGCAGCCTCGGCCATGCTCAGCGCTGGCTCGGGTGAGCCGGCCACGGCGCATTGGCGGGACGAAGCCCAGTGAACCCATCGGCTTTCGCAGCTGCGGCCGCCAGGATGCCCAGCACCGCCGACGGATTGTGCAGGCGGCCTTCCAACACTGCCTTCACGGCGTCATCAAGCGGCACCCAGTGGAGTTCAATTTCGGCCTCTTCATCGGTGCGGACGTGGCGGTCCGCCACGGGAACGTCACTGATGCCACGCGCCAAATAGATCCGGACTGCTTCGCTGGACGAACCGGGCGAGTTGAAGAAGTCCACCAGGACGTTCCACGTAGCCGCGACCAAGTCAGCTTCCTCCGCCAACTCCCGGGCCGCCCCCACCACGAAGTCTTCTCCTTCGACGTCCAAAAGGCCGGCTGGGATTTCCCACAGATCCATGCCGACCGGATGCCGGTATTGCTTCAGCAGCAGGATCTCACCGTCCACGTTCATGGGGAGCACCGCTACTGCGCCTGGGTGGTCAATGTAGTCACGAACAAGGGTGTCCGTGCCATCGCTGAGTTGGAACGAGTCGCTGACAACATCCCAGATACGGCCTTCGTAGACCTTGCTGGTAGACAAAAGACGGCGCGGGCTCGGCATGTCCGAAACCTGCCTTGATGTGCGGGGGGTTTCAGAAATACCGGGCATCGCGCCGTCCTTCGTTAGTACTTGCGTCTACTTGGCAGCTACCGTGCGGGCACCGGTCTTGGTGGCCACGGGGGCACCTTCGCGACGCTCCAAGGCAGCCTTGACCAAACCTGCGAACAGCGGGTGAGGGCGCGTGGGGCGCGAGCTGAGCTCCGGGTGCGCCTGCGTGGCCACGTAGTACGGGTGGACCTCGCGGGGAAGTTCCACATACTCCACCAGCTTGCCGTCAGGCGACGTACCGGAGAACACCAGGCCTTCTGCTGCGATCTGGTCGCGGTACTTGTTGTTGACCTCGTAGCGGTGACGGTGGCGTTCGCTGACCGTGGTGGTGCCGTACGTCTCGGCGATGACCGAGCCCTCGTCCAGCTTGGCTTCGTACAGGCCCAGGCGCATGGTGCCGCCGAGGTCTCCCTTGCCTTCCACGATGTCCAACTGCTCTTCCATGGTGGCGATGACCGGGTACTTGGAGTCGGGCTCGAACTCGCTGGAGGAGGCACCTTCGAGGCCAACCACGTTGCGGGCGTACTCGATCACCATGCACTGCAGGCCGAGGCACAAGCCAAGGACCGGGAGCTTGGATTCACGAGCGAACTTCAAGGCGCCGAGCTTGCCTTCGAGGCCGCGGATACCAAAGCCACCCGGCACGCAGATGGCGTCCACACCGGCCAAGGCCTTGGTAGCCCCGGCGTGGGTTTCGCACTCGTCGGAGGGGACCCAGCGGATCTTGACCTTGGCTTCGTTGGCAAAACCGCCGGCACGAAGGGCCTCGGTGACCGAGAGGTACGCGTCCGGGAGGTCGATGTACTTGCCCACCAGGGCAACCTCGACCTCGTGTTTGGGGTTGTGCACTGCTTCGAGCAGTTTGTCCCACTTGCTCCAGTCAACGTCCTTGAACGGCAGGTCCAGTGCGCGGACGATGTAGGAGTCCAGGCCCTGTGAGTGCAGGGTCTTGGGGATGTCGTAGATGCTGGGGGCGTCAGCTGCGTTGACTACGGCGTCGATGTCGACGTCGCACATACGGCCGATTTTCTCGCGCATGGCGTCGGGCACTTCGCGGTCGGAGCGGATCACGATCGCTTCAGGCTGGATGCCGATGGAGCGAAGGGCTGCCACGGAGTGCTGCGTCGGCTTGGTCTTCAGTTCCTGGGACGGTCCGATGTACGGAACCAGGGACACGTGCAGGAAGAAGACGTTGTTGCGGCCAACATCCTGACGGACCTGGCGGGCCGACTCAAGGAACGGCTGCGATTCGATGTCGCCCACGGTGCCACCGATTTCGGTGATGATGACGTCCGGAGCGTTCTTGCCCTCGGCAGGCAGGCGCATGCGGCGCTTGATTTCATCGGTGATGTGGGGAATGACCTGGACGGTGTCTCCGAGGTATTCGCCGCGGCGTTCCTTGGCGATGACGGTGGAGTAGATCTGGCCCGTTGTGACGTTGGCCGAACCTTCGAGGTTTTCATCGAGGAAGCGCTCGTAGTGTCCGATGTCGAGATCGGTTTCGGCGCCGTCGTCCGTGACGAATACTTCGCCGTGCTGGAAGGGGTTCATCGTGCCCGGATCCACATTCAAGTAGGGATCGAGCTTCTGCATAGTTACAGACAAACCGCGTGCCCGCAGCAGGTGACCGAGGCTGGAAGCCGTCAGACCCTTACCGAGCGAGGACGCCACACCACCGGTGACGAAGATGTGTTTGGTCGTCTTGGACGAGCCCGGGAACCGGGAATTTACACGGGAATTTGATCGCTGCACCACGGAATTCGAGCTTATCATCAATTACGCCTTCCACGCGTCTGTTCGGATTCCCCAAATGGTCAATAGTTGCTCACCACCGCATTCCAAGCAAGAGCCGGGCGGGATTAAGTGTGCCGATGTGATGGTGCTCGCATTCCGGCCAACAGCACTATGCGCGCTGCGGCAGGAGCTTCGCGTCGTCCAGCAACTCCTGGGCGTGGGCCTGCGCCGATTCGGAATCCTCTTGCCCTGCCAGCATGCGGGCCAACTCCTTGACGCGCTCGTCGTCGCTCAGTAACTGTACGTCGCTGGAGGTGAACCCGGTGGTTGTCTTACCGTCAGCACCGCGCACGGAAGTTTTTGTCACTCGGATGTGTTGATCGGCGAAGGCAGCAACCTGCGGCAAGTGAGTTACCACCAGCACCTGGACGTGCCGGGCAAGCATGGCCAGCCTCCGGCCGATTTCGACGGCGGCCCGGCCACCCACGCCCGCGTCCACCTCATCGAACACGAACGTCGGCACAGGATCCACCGCGGCGAGAACCACCTCGATGGCCAACATCACCCGGGACAGTTCACCGCCCGAGGCTCCCTTGCCCAGAGGCCGGGCCGGAGCCCCGGAGTGCGGCTGGAGAAGGAAAGCGATCTCGTCGGTGCCCCAAGGGCCCAACGATCCATTCCCATCGACCTCAATGACCAGCGTGGCGTCAGCCATGGCCAGCGCCTTGAGCTCAGCACTGACTCTGGCTGAGAGATCCTTGGCAGCTTTGAGGCGGGCCTTGGAGATAGCCGCGGCCTGCTTCCGAAGAGTCGCTTCCGTCGAAGCCACCTCAGCATCCAGGGATTCGATGCGGCTGGAATCATCCTGAAGCTCGTCCAGCCGGGTCCTTGCGGTCGCCGCCCACTCCAGCACTTCGTCAATGCTGGGGGCGTATTTGCGGATCAACTTGGCAAGGGCGGCCCGGCGCTCCTCGATTTCGGAGAGCCGCTCCGGACCTTCGGTATCCAGGGCGGCCTGATAGCTGGACAGCTCTGTTGCAATGTCGTTGAGGAGGAACCCGACCTCCGCGAGCCGGGCAGCGGCGGAACGCAGCTCTTCGTCGTGATCGGCAACGTGCTCCAGTGTCCTCTTGGCAGCATCCACCATGGTGGTTGCGTCGCCGGCGTCCCCGAATTCCTCGGCGATGAGGGACTCATGGGCTGCAGCTGCGGCCAATCGGAGTTCTTCGACGTTGGCGAGCTTCACCGCCTCGGCCTTGAGTGTTTCGTCCTCCCCCGGCTGGGGATCCACCTCGTCGATTTCCTTCAGGGCCGCATCCAGGGACTCAGCTTCCCGCAGCCGCTCCCGGGCTTCGCTGCGCAGCGTTTCAAGTTCGGACTGGATGTTCTTCCAGTGGTTGTACAGCTCCTGGTACTCCCCCAGCGTCTTGGCAAGGGGCGCACCGGCGAACCGATCCAGGGCATGCCGCTGCGCAGTGGCGCTCTTGAGCCGGATCTGGTCCGACTGCCCGTGGACCACCACCAGGCTCTCTCCCAACTCAGCCAGGACCCCCACAGGCGCGGCGCGCCCGCCAACGTAGGCACGACTGCGCCCATCGGCACCCACGGTACGGGCCAGCAGGAGCTCAGCAACGCCGTCGAACTCTTCAGCCTCACCGCCTGCCTCCTTGGCGCGCTCAACAGCGCTGTGCGCCGGATCGAGCTTCAAGACCGCTTCAGCGGACGCCGACTTGGCTCCACTACGGACGGCACCTGCATCTGATCGGGCACCAAGAAGGAGCCCGACGGCGGTCACCACCATGGTCTTGCCCGCACCGGTTTCGCCGGTGACAACGCTCAGGCCAGGGCCCAGCGGCAGGGCGGCATCGGTGATGACGCCAAGGTCACGGATTCGGAGTTCTTCAAGCATGGTTCACTTCGCATTCGTGGGGTCGGAAGGGTCACCGTCCCGGGGACCTTCTACATCCCGAGGACTGGGCAACGGAGCCGGTGACAGGGTCCGGATGACCGGAAGCGGGCCCGTGTGGACTTCCCCGCTCCGGGGAGCCGGTCCACGCCAACCGTGGATGGGGAGTTCAAACTTGCGGACGAGTCGCGCAGAAAAGGGTGTCTTGTGGGTGCGCGCCAACCGCACCGGCGTGGCTGAACGGGTCACTTCAACACGTGCCCCGGGCGGCAGGTCCACGGAACGCCGGCCATCGCACCAAAGGACACCTATGGCTTCGGTCCGGTTCATGATTTCGACGGCCAGCTTGGACCTCGGCGATACCACCAGCGGCTTGGCGAACAGGGCATGGGCACTGATCGGAACAATCACCAGCGCTTCCACCTCCGGCCACACCACAGGCCCTCCCGAGGAGAACGCGTATGCGGTGGAACCCGTGGGAGTTGCGAGGACCACGCCATCACAGCCGAAGGAGGTCAACGGACGCTCGTCCACCTCCGTGACCACTTCCAGCATGCGCTCACGGTTGGCCTTCTCAATGGCAGCCTCGTTCAACGCCCACGTGTGCCAAATCTTCTGTCCTTTGACCCACACCTGGACATCGATGGTCATGCGTTCTTCCACCGTGTACTGGCGACTCGCGATCCATTCCACTGTTTGTGCCAGGTCGGCACGCTCGCTTTCAGCCAGGAAGCCCACGTGCCCCAGGTTCACTCCCAACAACGGGACGTCCACCTCACGCACGAGTTCCGCGGCCCGCAGGATGGTTCCGTCCCCACCCAGGACCATCACCAACTCCACGTCCTCCAGGTTGACGTGGTCGTTGAGGATCTCGATGGGTGTATCCAACGCACCGAAGAACCGTTCAATATCGGCAAGTTCGGACTTCTGCAGCACAGGAACCAAGCCGGAGGAATGCAGTTGCGTACAGGCATCCCACGCTGCGCGGAGCGATTCTTCCCGCCCTGTGTGGGCAAGGACAAGTACACGCCTGCTCATCGGGTTCTGCTTTCTAGTGGTTTGGCCAGAATTTCTTGATCAATGCAGCAACGTCCCCGTCCCGCTCTTCGATCATAGGCAACACCGTGGACATCCCGCGCTTCATCCACAGGAAGTATTCAACATTTCCGTCCTGGCCCGGCAGCGGACTGGCCGCGAGGTCCATCAGGACGAGCCCTGCATCCACCGCCGCCCGGGCAACCTGGGCGACGGCCCGGCGTCGCTCATCGTCCGATGACACCACGCCGGTTCGGCTCAGCCGTTCCTTGCCCACCTCGAATTGCGGCTTGACCATCAGGACCATGTCCCCGCCGGGTTCAGTGCAGTAAGCCAGCGGCGCCACCACAAGGGTCAACGATATGAAGGACAGGTCCGCAACCGTCAGGTTTGCGAGCCCACCGATCTGCTCCGGGGCCATGTATCTGACGTTCATACCCTCATGGACGTCCACGCGCGGGTCATCCCGCAGGTGTGGCACCAACTGGCCGTGTCCTACGTCCACCGCCACCACACTTGCCGCCCCCTGCCGCAGCAGGACATCGGTAAAGCCACCTGTGGAGGCGCCGGCGTCGAGACACCGCTTTCCGGCGACCACGACGGCGGGAAACGCCTCCAGCGCGCCTGCCAGCTTATGCCCGGCGCGGCTGACGTAGATGTCCTCAAGATGGGCCTCTACGTCCAAGTCCGTAGCCGAGTCCACCTGGAGTGCGGCTTTGGCGAGGACAGTCCCCGCGGAGCTGACTTTGCCATCGCTGATGAGCTTTGCTGCATGGGTGCGTGACCTCGCCAACCCACGGGTGACGAGTTCCTGGTCGAGTCGTGCCATACGCTAGCTGTCGCCTTCCGGGCGGGGAGTACTTTGTGGCGCGGCAGGGAGACCGGGTTCAGCGTCCAGGGCCTCCAGCAAGGAGTCATGGATGGCTGCGTACAGGTCTCCGTGTTCTGCCACGGAGGTCGCAGGCACGTTGTCCAGGACGTCGAGGGCCTTGTCGACCAGCGGGTCCCCCGTGGAGCTGGCTGCATCGGGCCACTGGACCTCCGGACGCGCTTGCCCCATATTTTCCGGCACGAGGCCGTCTTGGCCCGCGAGGCTCTCCGGGGCTTCTGGCGCCTCCGGGGCTTCTGGCGCGGATGCCGGTAGATTAATGGGCTCGGTCATCGCACCAGTCTAGTGAGTTCGCCATTCCACCTGCGGCGCCTGGGCAACGGCGATGTCGGGGTGCCTGGCCCACCATGCCGCACAAGCCGCCCGCCAAGCGTCAAGGTCGCCCTCATCACCGGTGACCGTGACGGTCCCATCCCCGGCGACTGCCGATGCTGCACCGCAACGGAAAGTGCCGTCGTCGCTGGTGACCTCAGGATAGGGCGCGTAAAGGCCCTCCAAGTCGGCCAAAAGATACGTGGGGCGCTCGTCGGTCCGCGCCGCAAGGATGGTGTAGGTGGTGTCCACACCGGTGAGGACGGCCGCCGTCGCAAATCCCGCGCGATTCCCGCCCAGGATGTCCGTGTCCAGACGGTCGCCCACAACCAGCGGACGATCGGCGTTCAACCGTTTTGCTGCGGCGTGGAAAAGCGGCGCTTCAGGTTTACCCGCCACCAAAGGAGTCTTTCCCGTGGCAGCCGCCACGGCCGCAACCAGCGTTCCATTCCCAGGTGCCATGCCGCGGGCCTGCGGGATGGACATGTCCGTGTTGGTGGCAAACCACATGGCTCCACCGGCCACTACATAGGACGCCTCAGCGAGATCCTTCCAACCGATCTCAGGGTTGAATCCCTGGACGACCGCAACCGGCGATTCAGCTGCACTGTGTACCGGCTTAAGTCCCACCAATTCGATTTCATGGGCCAGGGCCGCACTGCCGGTGATGAGCACATGCGCCCCCGCAGGCAGCATGGAAGCCAGAAGCTCCCCTGCTGCCTGGGAGGAACTGACCACTTGATGGTCCTCTGCCGGCGCACCGAGCTCACGCAGGTGCGCAGCGACCTGGGCCGGGGTGCGTGAGGCGTTATTGGTGACGTAACCAAGCCCCACGCCGACGGTTTCGAGACGCTGCAACGACTCCACAGCCCCCGGGATGGCGTGAGGTCCTGCGTAGACCACACCATCCAGATCGGAGAGGACGGCATCAAAGAAGGAGATGAGTGAATCAGCCATGCTGGGAGTCGGTGCCTTGGTTTGCGGCGTCTTCTTCCTTGGCTTCTGCTTCTTCTTCCTCAGCGTCGTCTTCTGCGGAGTCGATGTCCGACTCCGCGTCGTTCGACTCGAAGTAGTCAGATTCGGCGTCATCAAGTTCAACGTCATCGTGATCAACGTCAGCCGCTGCGGCTTCCGCAATAACCGATTCGGTCTCAGGCTTCACGACGTCGGATTCCGGAGCCGACTTGACAAAGCGCGGCTTGCTCGCGGCTGCTTCTTCCTGCTCATCCCACCCGAGGTCAAGGATCTCCGGCTCAGCGAAGTCGCCGACGCCCAAAGCATTCTCAGCCACCAAAGCCTGGCGGGCCCACTTGTCCGCTTCCTCCGTGCGACCCACAGCGCTGAGTGCTTCAGCGTAGGCACGGAACAGCCGCGGGCTGTAAGAGAAGGCCCTGTTGATGTCCAACTGGGGGATCTCCAGCTCAGTGACAGCAGCATCAAACTGCTTGAGATCCGCACGGGCACCGGCAGCCACCATCGCGAGCTCCACCTTGCCCGGAGCATCCAGGTCCTGGGCTTCTGGAGAGCGAACCATATCCAGCGCACGGTCCGGACGTCCGAGGCCTCGCTCGCAGTCAGCCATCACAGGCAGGTGCACGTTGGATCCACTGATGCGGCGGTACGTACGGAATTCACGCAACGCCTCCCCGTAGTGGCCCGCGGCATAAGCGGTCAGGCCCACGGCTTCACGAACAACAGAAAGGCGTCCGCCACGACGGCTTGCAGCCAACGCGTGTTGGAAAGCCAACTCGGGCTCAATGTCGATCAGGCGGCCAGCCATGACCAAGTGCTTGGCGACCCAGCCCGCGCTCTGCTCCTCGAGCGTCTTGATCTGGTGACCCGTGGCGCGGTCGAGCTCCTTGCCGGTGACATCCTCATCGATCTCGGGAGACCGCTCACGGTCAGGACGGTTTGAGCTGCGGATGTCCTTGGCGTTGGGTACCCTGGCCGGGCGCTCTTCCCAGGAGTTACCGCGGTCATTGCGGTCGCCGAAGGGCTTACGGTCACCACGGTCGTTGTTGAACGGACGGCGCTCACCATCACGGGCCGGACGGTCACTGCGATCACCGAAGGGCTTACGGTCACCACGGTCGTTGTTGAACGGACGGCGCTCACCATCACGGGCCGGACGGTCACTGCGAT
>NZ_JAVTJB010000017.1:0-119458 GCF_031843805.1 Arthrobacter sp. WCS2018Hpa-7 | reverse complement strand
GCTCCTCCGACTGGACTTGAACCAGTAACCCTTCGATTAACAGTCGAATGCTCTGCCAATTGAGCTACGGAGGAATGAAGCGGTTATGACTTTAGCAAAGGTTCTACCGGAATGCGAAATCGACTCCGGATACCCCTCGGGGGTATAAAAATACCCCCGTTCCGAAAGCTCGGAACGGGGGTATTGTGCGCTCCTCCGACTGGACTTGAACCAGTAACCCTTCGATTAACAGTCGAATGCTCTGCCAATTGAGCTACGGAGGAATGAAGCGGTTACTAGCTTAACAGGGGCCCGCCGGAAAACGAAATCGAGGTTCTCAGCCGTCCGATCGCAAAGATCGGCGCTCCATTTCCAGCAACATCAACTCACGGTTCAACCGCTGGAATTCCTCCGGATTGGCTCCTGCATCCAGGCGTTGCAGCTGGCCCATCTTGTCTGCTTTGATACGGGTGATCTGCAGCTCGAAGAGACGGGCCAGGATGTCGCGGCAGTACCGCTGCATGGCCTCCGGTGTACTGGCGGGCAAGGGCGTCACGGCCAACTCGGACACCAAGGGCCGCAAAGGCTCGGGAACTTCCTGGCGCACTTGCTCCACCCACGCCACCGGATCAGCCGCATGGGCAAGTCCGGCAGCCCGCACGGCCGTGTGGACCGCCGCATACGCGGGGGTGGCGAAGTGCGAGGCCTCGAAACGCTCCCATGCTCCCCCGCCCAGCACCCCCGGTTCCTGGAGGACAACCTCCAGCGCCTGACGTTCCATACCGGCGATGGGATCCCTGGGATCGGGCCGTTGAAAGACAGGACTGTTCGACGGCGGTGCTGCCGCGGCCGATTGCCCGCCCGGGCCGGCCGGAGCTGAGGCGCTGCCGCCGGATGCTGCGCGCTTGGCGGCCGCCCCGACGTAGCTGCTGACTTCCTCGATGGGCATCCCCAGCCAGCCGGCCAGGTTGCGCGTGTAGCCGGGCCTCGTGGCGGAATCCCTGATCTGGGCCACCACGGGGGCAGCTTCGCGCAGTGCCGCCACGCGGCCTTCCACCGTGTCCAGGTTGTGCCGCCGAAGCGTAGCCCGGATGGCGAACTCAAAGAGGGGCTTCCGGGTACCGATCAGATCGCGCACAGCGGCGTCGCCCTTGAGCTGGCGAAGATCGCAAGGATCCGCGCCGGAAGGTTCCACGGCGACGTACGTCTGGGCCGTGAATCGCTGGTCTTCCTCGAACGCCCTCAGGGCGGCCTTCTGTCCTGCGGCGTCTCCGTCGAAGGTGAAGATGACCTCGCCGCCGCTGCCGTCGTCCGAAAGGAGCCTCCGGGCTACCTTGATGTGTTCGGTGCCGAACGCAGTACCGCAGGTGGCTACCGCCGTCGTTACTCCTGCGAGGTGGCAGGCCATGACGTCCGTGTACCCTTCCACCACCACCAGTTGCCGTTCCTTGGCGATGTTCCGTTTGGCGATGTCGATCCCGTAGAGGACCTGGGACTTTTTGTAGAGCGTGGTTTCCGGGGTGTTCAGGTACTTGGGGCCCTGATCGTCCTCGTAGAGCTTGCGGGCGCCGAATCCGATGGTGTCCCCCGCGATGTCGCGGATGGGCCAGATGAGCCTTCCCCGGAAGCGGTCGTAGATGCCCCGGTTTCCTTCGGAGAACATCCCTGTGAGTTTCAACTCAGCATCCGTGAACCCGCGTCCGCGGAGGTGCTTCAGCAATGCGTCCCATCCTTGGGGCGCATATCCCACGCCAAAATGCTCGGCAGCGGCGCGGTCGAAACCGCGGCCATCGAGGAAATTGCGCCCTTCGGCCGCGCCGGGGGTCAGCAGCTGGGCGCGGAAGAACTCGTCGGCGATCTTGTGGGCGTCCAACAAACGCTGGCGCTTGCCCACTTCCTCGCGGCTGGGACCGGTGCCGCCGTCCTCGTAACGCAGCTCGTAGCCGATCCTGGCGGCCAGCTTCTCAACAGCCTCGTGGAAGGAGCTGTGGTCCATCTTCTGGACGAAGGAGATGGCATCACCGTCCTCGCCGCAGCCGAAGCAGTGGTACCGGCCCACCTGCGGGCGAACAGTGAAGGAGGGCGAGCGTTCGTCGTGGAAGGGGCACAGGCCCTTGAAACTGCCCAGCCCGGCGCCCTTGAGCGTGACGTAACCGTCAACGACTTCCTTGATATCCGTGCGCTGGCGTACTTCGTCGATATCTTCACGTTTGATCAGGCCAGCCACGTCACCATCCTAGTCGCTTGCCCCCGGAGTCCCCGCCGTTAACGTCAGCGGCTGCAGAGTTACCAGAGTGACGGAAGGCTGCCCACGAGGCGTTCGTACACGGCCAGTGCGGAGACGTCCGTCAGCGATGCGACCTGGTCAATCACCACACGCAACCGGGCACCGTCGTCGGCGGCGTCACGCCAATCCGCGGCGAACATCGGCTCCAGGTGGCGGTCGCCGGAGGCGTTCAAGACACCCACGAGCGCGTGCAGCACTTCGCGCTGGCGTTCGTAAACGGGCTGGCGGTGGTCGGTGGAGATGACAAACGTGGTGGCCAAGCCCTTGAGCACCGCGATTTCAGTGACGGTGTCCTCGGGAACCATGAGCTCTGCGTCATAGCGGGTCAGGTTGGCCGGGCCAAAGTGCGCCCGCGTGGTTTCCATGGCGCTGTGGCAGAACCGGCCGATCAACTGGCTGGTCATATCCTTCAGGGCGGCCATCGACTTCCGGCTGCCATCGGCCTCGCGGACCCAGACCTTGGTGGCCTCCAGCCGGGCCAGGGCGGCATCGATTTCGGCGGGGTCGTTGTGCGGCAGGTACCACTGCTTGGTGTAGCCCACCACACGTGCCCGGTGGTCCGGGTTTTCCATCCACTTGAGCTGGAAATGGCCTGCGACGATCGCGTCCTCGACGTCGTGGACCGAGTACGAAATGTCGTCTGCGAGGTCCATCACCTGGGCCTCGATGCAGGAGCGGTTCCCAGGGGCGCCCTCGCGCAGCCATTCGAAAACCGGAAGATCGTCCTCGTAGGCGCCGAACTTGCTGGTGCGTTGGCCATGGATGACGGGAGCGTCGACGGCGGACCACGGGTATTTGGACGCGGCGTCGAGGCTGGCGCGGGTCAGGTTGAGCCCTGCCGGCCTGCCGTCCTCGGCGAGAACCTTCGGTTCAAGCCGGGTCAGCAGCCTCAGTGTCTGGGCGTTGCCTTCAAAGCCGCCGATGGTGTGGGCAACCTCATTCAGCGCGGACTCGCCGTTGTGGCCGAAAGGCGGGTGGCCGAGGTCGTGGCTCAGGCACGCGGTGTCCACCACATCCGGATCGCAGCCAAGGGAACGACCCAGCTCACGGCCCACCTGGGCCACTTCCAGGCTGTGGGTCAGCCTGGTTCGGACAAAGTCATCCGTGTCCGGGGCAACGACCTGTGTTTTTGCACCGAGCCTGCGCAGGGCCGACGAGTGCAGGACCCTGGCGCGGTCCCGTTCAAAATCGGAGCGATAGTTGCTCTTGCGCGGCTCTTCAACCCACCGCGCGGAATCTGCCTCGGCGTAACCGGGGATGGCCAGCACAAAATCGTGGGCCGTCCCGTCGTGGCCAAGTATCGCTTCGGTTCCCATGGGTATCTGCCTCCTTCAAGCGCCGGGGTGTGGAGCTTCTTGAGTCAGTCTTACACGTGTGAGGCTAGCCGCCCGAAACGTCCAGCTCCGCGGCCGAGATATCCGCGCTCTGTTCAGCGTTCAGCTGACGGCTCACCAGCCAGTCTTTCGGCAACGCCGGCTTCTTGGGCGAACCCGCACGACCCCTGGGACCTTCTGAATCGACACCCGGGTAAGGCGAGTCCATGTCCAGTTCTTCTAGGTATTCGCGCAGCACCTCAAGGGTGGGGACCGTAGCCAGTTTGGCGCGAAGCTCGCCGCCCACCACGTAGCCCTTGAAATACCAGGCCATGTGCTTGCGGATTTCGCGGAGCGCCTTGTATTCGTCATTGCCGAAGGTCTCCACCATGAGCTCGGCGTGCCGGTAAACCCCTTCAGCCACTTCACGGAGTCCGGGACGGTGCCGCTGGTCGCTGCCTTCGAAGGCTGCCTGGAGGTCACCGAACAGCCAGGGGCGGCCCTGGCAGCCGCGGCCAACCACCACGCCATCCACCCCGGTCTCCCGCACCATGCGGACGGCATCCTCGGCGGACCAGATATCTCCGTTGCCCAGCACCGGGATATCCGGAAGCGCTTCGCGGAGACGGGCGATGGCAGACCAGTCGGCCTGCCCGGAGTAGAACTGTGCGGCCGTGCGTCCGTGGAGGGCGACGGCGGCCACGCCTGCGTCGCGGGCTATGCGGCCGGCGTCGAGGTACGTCAGGTGGTCCTCGTCGATGCCCTTGCGCATCTTGATGGTCAGCGGGATACCGCCCTTGGACGCTTCCTTGACCGCCGTTTGCACGATGGACGTGAAGAGATCGATCTTCCACGGGAGCGCCGAGCCGCCACCGCGCCGGGTGACTTTGGGCACGGGGCAGCCGAAGTTCAGGTCGATGTGATCCGCGCGGTCCTCTTCGACGAGCATCCGCACCGCGGCACCCACCGTCACCGGATCCACACCGTAGAGCTGCACGGAACGGACTTTCTCGTCCTCATCGTGGGAGATGATGCGCAACGATTCCGGCGTCCGTTCCACCAGGGCACGGGAAGTGACCATCTCGGCCACGTACATGCCGCCACCGTATTCACGGCAGAGCCTGCGGAAGGCCGAGTTGGTGATGCCCGCCATGGGGGCGAGGATTACCGGGGTGTCCACGGTAATCCCGCCGAGCTTCAACGGCGGGAGCTCGAGCTTTGGTGCGGGGGGCGTTGCTACAACAGTCACCCATCCATTGTTGCAAATATGGGCAAATCGGCGGACAGCCCGCCCCGAACCCTGCCTTGTTCGCCCAGGTGTGCGCAATACGACGGGTCGGACGAACAGGAGCCGGGCTGGGTGCTACGTAGCGTCGTCGCTCGTATCTCCGCGCCGCTCCGCTTCCCGCTGGGCGCGGCGGCTCCCCGGACGCGCAGGCTGGCCGGGAGCGTCAAGGCTTGGACCGGCGTCGTGAGGGTCCTGCGTCTTTTGCTTGTCCTGGCGAGCGGAACCCACGACGGCGGCGGCTGCTGCCAGCGCGCCGGTATCGTTCAGCTCGTCGGCAGTCACTGACGGCCCGTCCGCGTTGGCGAGGCGCTTCATGCCGGTGGCTTTGACCACCAGGACGGCAATCAGCGTGGTGACGGGGATGGCCAGAACCAGGCCGATGGATCCCACCAGGGTCCGGATGACTTCCTCGGACAATTCGGCGCTGGTCAGTGCTTCGTCCAGCGGGCGGTCGTACAGCATCACGATGATGAGGATCGGCAGGGCGGCGCCGGCGTAGGCAAAAGCGATGGTGTACACCGTGGAGGCGATGTGGTCCCGACCGATTCTCATGGCCGAGGTGAACAGCTTGCGGGCCGTGGTGTTGGGCGCCAGTTCATACAGTTCCCACACGGCAGATGACTGGGTGATGGTGACGTCGTTGAGCACGCCAAGGCCGGAAATGATGAGGCCGCAAAGGATGATCCCGGAGATCGAGATCTGGGGTGACATGTTCACCAGCGTGGAGGCATCGTGGTTTCCCACGCCGGCCAGGTTGGCGGCGTCGGTAGCCCAGGCCGCCAAAAGTGCGGTAATGCTGAGCCCAAAAATGGTGCCCAGCAATGCCGTGGATGTTCGCGCCGAGAATCCGTGCGCGAAGTACAGGACCCCGATCATGATCACCGTGGACCCCACCAACGCCAGCAGCAGCGGTGGTTTGCCCTCCACCAAGCCCGGCAGGATGAAGCTCACCAGGACGAAGTAGGCGCCCACCAGGCCAAGCAACGCCCGGAAGCCACGCCAGCGGGCCACAGCAATGACCACCGCTGCGTACAAGACAGCCAGGATGGCGATAGGGATGCTTCGGACGAAGTCGACGAAGACGTAGGCCGGAGCCCCGCTGCCCGCACTGGCGCCTTGGGCTGCGGAGAGGTTCAGGTACCTGATGGAATCCCCCACGTCCACACCATGGGACATGGCAACGTCAGGGTTGATGACCACCTTGACCACGTCTCCACCCTTGTCCGGCTCGGTGAATGCGAAGGTGCACTGCGAACCGCCGGCCTGCCCACCTTGGTTGGGATCGGTTTGACCGGCGTTGGGCTGCCCAGTGCCCGTTTGGCCGGTTTGCGTGCAGCTTTCCACCACCACGCTCTGGATTTTCCCGGTATCGAAAGTAACGCCCGGGGCAGCCTGGTACGGGCTCGAGAACGTGATTCCCTCCCGGCTTCCGGAAGGCCACATGACCATCATGGCCACGAGCGTCAGGACGCCCAACGGAACCAGTATGGCCGCCAGAATCCAGTTGGCCCTTTTCCGCGAGGCAAGGGCCTGCGGCGTTGGCTCGGAACTTTCAGAATGTCCGTGGGAGTGACCGTGGCCCATCAGCAGCAAAACCTCATGCCCTTAACCCTACGCGGGACCAGGCCCACCGCAGAGTTCGGCCTTAAAGCAAAAGATCCCGTGCAGCCCGCAGGAAGCAGGCAGCACGGGAACCCGCGTGTAAATACTGGTCAGTCGCTGACGATCAAGGTATCCGCGCCGCGCACGTGGGCCTTGCCCGATTCCAGCAGCGGCCCCAGGACCGTCCGGAGCGCCGTCATGGATTCGTCCACTTCCAGCAATACCGGGTGCTGGTAAGCGATGAGCGCCAAGAGATCACGCACAGCCGCCGATGCATCGTCGGCAGACAGCTGGGGGTCATGCCCCAGGAAGACATCCGACGGTTCATCGGAGTTGCCCTGGGCGTAGCTGATGGCGAAGGCCTGGATCTTGCCCTTGCGGGTCGCTGGAACGCCTTGGCCAAAAGCACTGGCCTTGGGGGCACGCAGCACGATCGCGCCGTGGGCTCCAGTCAGGTCATGCAGGAACAAGCGCTGTACTGTGGCGATGCTGAGCTCCCCCGGGCTGTCCCAGTGGTGGACGTGCGAGTAGTACTTGCCCACAACGTCGCTCAACTCAACCGAACCCGTAGCCAAGTCCTCCACGCGCTCGGACGCGGCTTCCTCCGAGCCGTCACCGAACCGCGGCAAGGACAGTGGTTCCGGCTCCACCACCACCAGTTGCGACCGCTGGATGGGCGCGAGTCCCGCCGCCGCAGCGAAGGCCGCACCGGCGGTGTCCGGCTCCACCTTGCTGCGCAGCTTGGAAACGCCCGACGGCGAGTTCCCGGCTTCACGCCGAAGCATGGTCAGCAGGGTGGCGCCTACGCCTTCACGGCGGTGGTCCCTGGCAACCTCGATATACGTCCAGAGTCGTTCGGGGTGCAGGGATGCCTCGTGAACCACGCCGGCGGCTACAGGGATCCGTACCCCGTCCACCACATCTTCGGCCACGATGCAGCGGCGCCAAGGTTGGTTGCTGGACGGCGCCAGGGCCGCACGGAACTGCTCAGCGGGAAGGGTCTCCGGGCCGCCCCAGATTTCCAGGAGGGCGAGGTCGTCGCCCTCCTTCCATTCGCGGTACTCCAAAGCCATGGCTAGGCGCCGATCAGGCGTGCTGCAAGGTAGCCCTCAACCTTGTCCAGGGACACGCGTTCCTGGCTCATGGTGTCGCGTTCACGGATGGTGACAGCCTGGTCTTCCAGGGTGTCGAAGTCCACGGTGATGCAGAACGGGGTACCGATTTCATCCTGGCGACGGTAGCGGCGGCCGATCGCACCGGCGTCGTCGAAGTCGATGTTCCAGTTCTTGCGCAGCTGGGCGCCCAGCGCCTTGGCCTTCGGGGACAGGTCCTCGTTGCGGCTCAGCGGCAGCACGGCAGCCTTGACCGGGGCCAGGCGCGGATCCAACTTCAGGACGGTACGGACGTCGACGCCGCCCTTGGCGTTGGGTGCCTCATCTTCGGTGTAGGCGTCGATCAGGAAGGCCATGAAGGAGCGGGTCAGGCCTGCGGCAGGCTCGATCACGTACGGGGTGTAGCGCTCGTTGGTGGCTTGATTGAAGTAGCTCAGGTCCGTGCCGGATGCCTTGGCGTGCGTTGAGAGGTCAAAGTCGGTGCGGTTGGCGACGCCTTCGAGCTCGCCCCACTCGGAGCCCTGGAAACCGAAGCGGTACTCGATGTCCGTGGTGCCCTTGGAGTAGTGGCTGAGCTTCTCCAACGGGTGTTCGAAGAAGCGGAGGTTGTCCTCGCGGATGCCAAGGTCCGTGTACCAGGACATGCGTTCCTTCATCCAGTACTGGTGCCACTCTTCGTCCGTACCGGGCTCGACGAAGAATTCCATCTCCATCTGCTCGAATTCGCGGGTACGGAAAATGAAGTTGCCCGGCGTGATTTCGTTACGGAAGGACTTGCCGATCTGGCCAATGCCGAACGGCGGCTTCTTGCGGGACGTGGTGAGCACGTTGTTGAAGTTCACGAAGATGCCCTGGGCGGTCTCCGGACGCAGGTAGTGCATGCCTTCGTCGCTGGCCACCGGGCCGAGGAAGGTCTTCAAGAGGCCGGAGAATTCCTGCGGCTCGGTCCACTCGCCACGGGTGCCACAGTTGGCGCACGCGATGTCCTTCAGGCCGTTTTCTGCCGGGCGGCCCTTCTTTTCCTCATACTCTTCTTCGAGGTGGTCGGCGCGGTAGCGCTTGTGGCAGGAGAGGCACTCAACCAGGGGGTCGGAGAAAACGTCCACGTGGCCGGATGCTTCCCATACCTGCCGGGGAAGGATCACGGAGGAGTCCAGGCCTACAACGTCCTCACGGCCACGGACCATGCTCTGCCACCACTGGCGCTTGATGTTTTCCTTCAGTTCAGCACCAAGGGGGCCGTAGTCCCACGCAGATCGGGAGCCACCATAGATTTCACCGGCCTGGAAGACAAAGCCCCTCCGCTTGGAGAGGGAAATGACCTGGTCAAGGACGGATTTTGCTGCCATGGGTAACTCCATTTGTTCTACAGGGCCGCTGGGTGCGGTCCGCGGTGGTCTGCCCCGGATTCCGGACGAGGTTGTCCGGCGGGGTGTTGGGGGAAAGTTTGCTGCAAGTACCCGAAGATACCTGAAAGTCCTGCGACTCCTACCCTACCGGCCTTTGGCCGGGCCTCTCCGTGCAAAGGCGCCTTTGGGCCACGGCAGCGTTGCCACAATGATCGCGGCCAGCGTCAGGACCGTACCCAGCACCGTGGGCAAGGCGACCACCGCACCGGGACTGGGGATCACGACGTCGAGCACCAACGAGCCCACCAGTTGCCCGGCGATCATGCCCAAACCGGTGATCAGCACGCCGAGGCTCCTGACCAGGAGGGCCGCCAGGCCGATGAAGAGGCAGCCCATGGGACCGCCAAGGTAGTACCACCACTCGGCAGGCAGCGGATTACCGGGTCCGGCGACGGCAAGCTTGATGAGCCACGCGATCCACAGAATGGCTGAACCGGCGATGAAATTGACCAGGGTGGCGGCAATGGGCGTTCCGTAATGAACTGTGGCGGTTCCGTTCATGGCCTGCTGGAAGCTCATGAAGAACCCGGCCGCGAGTGGCAGGAGGACCGGAAGGACCAGCGAGGCTATGTCCGCGTCCCCGCCGAACCGCGGCGAAACGGCCCAGGCCACCGCAGCCACTGTCAGGACACTGCCGATCACGCGCACTCCCGTGATGGCGCGCTTGCCTCCGGGGCCGATGCCCATTCGGTCCACGAGCAACCCACTCAGCGTTTGACCGGTGACAGCCGCGACTGTGAACAACGCAACACCCAGCAGGGCGACCGTGAACGACTGGGCAAAGACGAACAACGCGCCGATGGCACCGGCCATGACGTAAAAGCGGGGGAAGCTGCGGTTCCGGACAGCGGGGATGATGCGCTGCAGGCCCGCCCTTCCCCGTGGCGTGGCAAGGGAGATCGCACTGATGAGCAGGAGCCCTGTGGTGAAGCTCACCACTGATGCGGCGATGCCGTCGTCCAATTTCGCGCCAAGGGCCCCGTTGATCCTCGCTTGAAGCGGGATGACCAAGCCTGTTGCTACGGCAATAGGGAGGCCAATGGCGAGCGGAAGGGTGGGACGGGGAGAAGGCTGCGGCACTGTCACCACACTACTTCAGGCATCATTGCTGTATGAGCACTCCGGAAATTGAAGAAATCCCCATCCGCGACGACATGATCCGCCTTGGCCAACTGCTGAAGCTTGCCAACCTCGTGGAGGACGGTGTGGAGGCTACGGAGCTCATCAAAAGCGGCTTGGTCAAGGTCAACGGTGAGATCGACGACCGCCGCGGCCGCCAGCTCCATGTAGGCGACACCGTGACGGTCAACGGCCGGACGGTCCGGATCGCCGCCGCCTGACGCCCCGGGTTTTTCAGTCAGTCAGTCAGTCAGGACTTTGTGGGTCAGGAACTCGCCCACGTGGCCGATCTCCTGCTGGTTGATGCCATGCCACATTCCTGTGTAAAGCACCTTGGTCAGGTCAACGTGCTTGCGCACCCACCCCATGGTGTAGTCGATCTTGTCCTGGGTGATCACGGGATCCTGCTGGTCCCGGCCCCAGAACAGGGGCACGGACCCGTCCAGTTCGTGGTCCCGGAAGGCGGCGTCAGCACCGGCGTCGATCACAAAGCCTGAAAGCCCGACGACGGCAGCAAAGTCTGCGGGACGGTAGCGGAGCATGGTGGTCGCCATGGCCATGCCCATGGAGAAGCCAAGCAAGGTGACCGAGGAGTGGTTGGCCTTGACCGTATCCAGCCACTCAAGGGCGTACTCGGCCGCGAGTTTCACGGCGTCCAAGGAGTAGTCGATCGATGCCGTGAGCGGGAACCATGTGAAGCCGGGCCCCATGGGCATCGGCGCGCGAAGGGCCGCCACCACAAATCCGTCAGGCAACAACCCGGCCAGGCTGAAGAGGTCGTCCTCATTGGACCCATACCCATGCAGCAGGACCAGGAGCGGCTTGCCGGCACGCTCGGCTTCGTCATGGGACCACAGGACAACGGGCGCGGGGAATACGGGGGCTTCAGTCATGGTTCCATTGTTGCAGTTACCCACAAGTAACAACCTACGGTGGCGTAGGTTCGCCGCGAGGGGGCAGGATATGAGCGTGAGTGAGAACAATCAGTTGTTGAAACCCGGCGATCCTGTGCAAAGACACCCGTGGACCCGTTATGTGGCACTGGGTGATTCCTTCACTGAGGGCATCGGCGACCCCGAGCCCCAGAACCCCGGCGGTCACCGTGGTTGGGCAGATCGGGTGGCCGAGGAGTTGGGCCGCGGCCAGTCTGACTTTGCCTATGCCAACCTTGCCATCCGTGGCAGGTTGTTGCAGCAGATCATCGATGAACAAGTAGGCCAGTGCTTGGAACTGCAGCCTGACCTCGTGTCCATCTCGGCCGGCGGCAACGACCTCATCCGGCCCGGCGGCGACCCCGATCTGCTGGCCGAGAAACTCGATACCGCAGTGGGAGAGCTGAGCTCGGGTGGAGCCACAGTGGTGCTGTTCAACGGCCCGGACACCGCCACGTCGGTGCTGGGACGCATCCGTGGGAAAGTGGCCATCTACAACGAGAACCTCAGGACTGTGGCTGCCCGCCATGACGCCGTGATAGCGGACATGTGGTCATTGCGGCAGCTGGCAGATCACCAAATGTGGGATGTTGACCGCCTGCACTTCTCACCCTTGGGACACCACACCATCGCCATGATGGTCCTGGACTCCCTGAACATCCAGCACACCCTTGAACCCTTGATGCCCAAGCCGCTGCCGCCGCGGACGTGGCGCGAGGCCCGCTCCTCGGACCTTGTCTGGGCACGCGAATACTTTGTCCCGTGGGTCATCCGACGGCTCCGGCACCAGTCATCCGGTGACGGCATCACCCCCAAGCGTCCGACGCCGGGCCCAGTCTTCGGCCCGAGCGGCACCTTGCTTCCGCGGCGCTAGGGCGATGTTCAGGTGATGGTGCCAGCAGGGTTCCTTGGGGGCAGCCGTGACGGATAACGCGTCCCCCTTCGCGGAGAATGTCCGGCGCCTGCGCCTGCGAAGGCAGCAACTGCGGGCCCCTTCCTCCGGGACCGCCGGAGACGTGGTCCGCAACCTGCTGGCAGTCCAGTCCCAGGAATTTCCCTATGCGCGATGGACCCTTGCACAAAGGACATCCGCCTCCACTTCCTCCGAGGTGGAACAGGCCGTTGCCGATGGAACCATACTGCGGACGCACATCCTGCGGCCCACGTGGCATTTTGTGCACCGGGACGACCTCGGCTGGCTGATGGGGCTCTCCGCGGACCGGCTGCACCAGGGAAACAAAGGCATGTACCGCCAAACAGGGGTGGACGAAGAAACATCGGCACTCAGTGGCCGGATCCTGGCTTCAGCCGTAGCCGACGGCGCCCACAAGACGCGCGAAGAACTGGCTGAGGTCCTGGGACAGGCCGGCTTACCCAGCAAAGGCCTGGGATTTATCTACCACCTCATGCACGCCGAGGTCAGTCGCGTCCTGGTGAGCGGCTCCCCCATCCGCTCTGCCGGTGGCGCCCTGAAGCAGACATACGCCCTTTTCGAGGAGCGGGTGCCAGGTTTCGTTCGTACGCCGTTGACCGGGGCGGACCGTGAAGAGGCCCTGGGCACGTTGGCGCTCCGGTACTTCTGCAGCCGCGGACCCGCCACCATCAAAGACTGCGCCGTGTGGTCAGGACTGACCATGAAGGACGTAAAGCTGGGGCTCCAGGTGGCTGAGGAACTGTCGCCGGGCGCTGTGGCTTCGGTCATCATGGACGGCTTGGAGTTTTATCTGGCTTCGGAAGACGTCGGCGAGCTCACCAAAGCCGGTGGCCCTCCGCGTCTTCATGACGCAGGGCTCCCCCGCGTCGACCTCATCCAGTGCTATGACGAATACGTTATGGGCTATTCGCAGTCCCGGCACTACTTGGGCGGGACTGCACCCTACTTCCCCGAGGACAACGGGCCCATGCACGTGGTCCTGCTGGATGGCAGGTTGGCCGGATGGTGGCGCCATGGATTCTCCGGTGGAGCCTGCCAACTGGATGTCCGCACGAACCGGCCAACAAGCCCTCCCGAACAGATGGCCCTGGACGTCGAAGTGGAACGCTATGGGCAGTTCCTGGGCATGGAGGCCAAGCTCCTCTGAAGCGCTCACTGCAGGCGCCGGAGTTCACGCCGCACGACCGGGCTAAGCTGGGATAAGACCTAGGAGGCCTGCACTGTGAACAATCTGATCTTCTGGATCATCGTCTGCTCGTGGCTGATTCCGCTCGGGATCCGCATGTACAACCGATCCCGCGCGCGCCGGATCCAGAACGGAACCTTCCGCGGCCCCGGCTATCCCCCGCAGCAGAACCTGCCCGGCCCTGGCTATCCGGCGCAGAATTACCCGCCGCAGAACTACCCTGCGCAGGATTACCGGGGACAGGACCAGCCTGGACAGGGTTACCCGAGTCAGGGTTACCCCGGGCAGAACTACCCCTCGCAGGGCTACCCGGGCTACCCATCCGGGCCCACCGTCATCCGCCCTGTGGATGACGAACCGCAGTCCGGGCCGCCGTCGAACTCTTCATCCCCCACGCCTTTCCCGGCCAACAACGGATCTGAGCCGCAAGGCTACCGCGCCCGCAAGCTGGCAGAACTGGACGCAAAGTTCAGCAACGGGGAGATCGCCATGGAGGATTACATGAAGCAGCGCGGCGACATCATGAACGGCTGACGCCGTTGAACGAACGTGGCGCTTAGGCGAAAAACGCGTCCTGGAGCTGGGCTGAGAGCTGGCCGATTTCCGTCAGGAACCCGTCGTGGCCGATCGGCGCCTCAATGACGTGGACCGGGACATCACCTGGCAGGGCTGCCGCCAATTCCCGGGATTGGGCCGGGAAATACAAGCGGTCGCTGTCCACCGCTGCCACGAAGAACTCCGCAGTGGCGCGTGACAATGCTGCCTCCAGCGATCCACGGCCGCGTGCGACGTCGTGGGACATCAGGGCTTCGGTGATGGCGATATAGCTGTTGGCATCAAATCGTCGGACGAGCTTTGTTCCCTGGTGGTCCAGGTAGCTCTCCACCTGATAGCGGCCACGCTCCCCCAGGACCGCAGCGGCCAGTGGTGTCTCCTGGTGCTGGGCTTCCCGGCCAAAGCGGAAATCCAATTCCAGCGCCGAGCGGTAGGTGATGTGGGCGATGCGCCGGGCCAGGGCGAGTCCGTGTTCGGGGGCCGTGCCACCGTAGTAATCGCCGTTGTTGAAGTTCGGGTCCTGACGAATGGCCAGGGTTTGGGCCTGTGCAAAGGCGATCTGCTCGGCCGTGCTGTAGGCACCCACGGATATCACGGCGCAGCGTTTCACCCGCTCCGGGAAAGTCGCTGCCCATTCCAAGGCGCGGGCGCCGCCCATCGACCCGCCCAACACTGCGTGCCAGGCCTCGATTCCCAGGGCTTCGGCCAGGCGCGCCTCAGCCTCGGTGCTGTCGCGCAGGGTGACCAAGGGGAACCGCGAGCCCCAAGGACGGCCATCCGGCGCCTCCGAGGACGGTCCGGTGCTGCCGTAGCAGCCGCCCACGATGTTGATGGAGATGACAAAGAACCTGTTGGTGTCGATGGTGGCACCGGGGCCTACCAGCTGCTCCCACCATCCCTCTTCGTCCGTGGCTCCCCGGGCAACGTGCGTGCTCCCTGTGAGGGCATGCTGGATGAGCACGGCATTGGAGGCATCGGCGTTCAGCTGCCCCCAGGTCTCATAAGCGAGGACGACGTCGGGAAGGAATCCGCCGGCTTCAAGGTCCAGCGACCCAATGGCGGCGTACTTGACGGTGCCGTCTTCTTCTCCGGATTTTGGAAGGGCTGTAGCAGTAATGGTCATTCCTTTGACACCTTAACCTCGCGCTTGCCCGTCGCCTTGCGTGCGAACAGGCCAGGTCTTCACCCGGGGCACCCCACCGCGGAGGAGGGTTGCCGGCCAGCAAGCCGGGGCTATGTGCTGGCACTCATGACCTAATACGAAGAGTCTAGGAAATACAGGGCGGTTATGGCGAAGAATGTGACATCAGTGTGACGGTTTAGGGCGTTTTCGTTCAG
The DNA here is from genome assembly GCF_031843805.1 of Arthrobacter sp. WCS2018Hpa-7. Lineage (NCBI taxonomy): Bacteria > Bacillati > Actinomycetota > Actinomycetes > Micrococcales > Micrococcaceae > Arthrobacter > Arthrobacter sp. WCS2018Hpa-7. The sequence goes on along the minus strand of NZ_JAVTJB010000017.1, from coordinate 104,404 downwards.
GAAGCAGCACTCCGGAATGCCACCCGGCGAATAATCGTCGGTCCGGGTGGCATCCAGGAACAGTGCCAGGTGCGGTCGGGCCGCTGCTTTCGGGGCTGGGTTCAGGCTCCCTTGGCGGCCCGGAACCCGGCTTCGAGGTCGGCGATGATGTCATCCACGTGCTCAATCCCCACGGACAAACGCACCAGGCCGGGGTTCACGCCGGCCACCAACTGCTGTTCAACCGTCAGCTGGCTGTGCGTAGTGGACGCCGGGTGGATGACCAGCGAGCGGACATCGCCGATGTTGGCAACATGCGAGTGCAGTTCCAGTCCGTCCACGAAGCGCTTGCCCGCTTCAACGCCGCCCTTGATGTTGAAGGCAACAATGGCGCCGGTGCCCTGTGGACCGTACTTCCGGCCACGGTCGTACCACGGGCTGGACGGCAGGCCGGCATAGGCGACCGATTCGACGTCGTCGTGGGCTTCCAGCCACTCGGCCACCTTGGTGGCGTTGGCTACGTGACGTTCGACGCGCAAGCTCAACGTCTCCAGCCCCTGGGCGATCAGGAAAGCATTGAACGGGGACACAGCGGAGCCGAGGTCGCGAAGAAGCTGGACCCGCGCCTTCAGGACGTAGGAAAGATTGGCGCCGAGCGCACCGTCCTTGCCAAGATCGCGGGCGTACACCAGGCCGTTGTAGCTCGGGTCAGGGGTATTGAAACCCGGGAAGCGTTCCGGGTCCTGGCCGAAGTCGAAGTTGCCGGAGTCCACAATCACGCCGGCAATGGCAGACCCATGCCCGCCAAGGTACTTGGTGGCAGAGTGGACCACGATGTCGGCGCCCCACTCGATGGGACGGATGAGGTAGGGAGTGGACAGTGTGTTGTCCACGATAAGTGGCACACCGGCCTCGTGGGCAGTGCGGGCGACGCCCTCGATGTCCAGTACGTCCTGGCGCGGGTTGGAAACTACCTCGCCGAAAAACAGCTTGGTGTTCGGCTGGACGGCGTCCCGCCACTGGTCCAGATTGTCCGGGTCTTCCACGAATGTCACCGAGATGCCGAACTTCTTCAGGGTGTGCGCCAGCAGGTTGTAGGTACCGCCGTACAGGCTGGGGCTCGCCACGATGTGGTCGCCGGCCTCCGCGATGTTGAGGATCGCGAAGGTCTCCGCGGCCTGGCCAGAGCTCAGCAGGAGGGCACCCAAGCCGCCTTCCAGGCTCGCGACCCGCTGCTCCACGGCATCCTGCGTCGGGTTGCCGATCCGGGTGTAGATGGGCGCGAGCTCGGCCAGGGCGAACCGGTTGGCTGCGCTCTCGGCACTGGGGAACACGAAGGACGTGGTCTGGTAGATCGGCAGTGCCCGGGCTCCGGTGGCAGAGTCAGGCTCCTGACCTGCGTGGATCTGGCGGGTTTCGAAAGACCATCCTTGGGACATGGAGTTCTCCTGTTCGTGGCGCATGGATTCTGTGGAAACGTGCTGCATGTGAGCTGGGGCCAGTCTAGGAAGTGTCCGGAGGCTTAGACAGCTTTGTGACGCCGGTGGAATCTTTCGGACTTTCAGCGTCCCTGCATGACGCCACACGGCACCGGTTATACACATCCCACCTTAGTTAGGCTTGACTTAGCTGAGACCCCGATCACAAAGTGCCAAGATGAAGCCATGCGCATGGATCACGTCTCTTACGCCTGTGAACGAGATGGCCTTTTGGCCACTACCGAACGAATTTCCGCGGCACTGGGAGTGGACGCTGTCCGGGGCGGAGTGCACCCGCGCTTCGGCACCCGGAACATGATCATTCCCCTTGCGGATAACAAGTACCTGGAAGTGGTGGAGGTCCTGGACCACCCCGCTTCCGACAAAGCACCCTTTGGCCAAGCAGTTCGTGCCCGCTCTGCCGCCGGTGGTGGCTGGATGGGCTGGTGCGTCGCTGTTGACGACCTGGCACCGTTCGAGGACCGCCTTGGCCGCTCAGCTGTTCCGGGCAACCGCAAGTTCCCTGACGGCCGCGAACTGGTGTGGCAGCAGATCGGTATCCTGGGCTTGATCGCAGATCCGCAGGTCCCGTACCTGCTCAAGTGGGAGGGCGACCCTTCACTCCACCCGTCCAGGATCTATGAAAGCGACGTCAAGATGTCCAGCCTCACCATTGCGGGCTCGGCGGAACGTGTCACCGAATGGCTCGGAGAGCCGGTGGAAAAGCCGCTTGAGGACGTCGCTGTCCAGTGGATGGCACCGCACGGCACTCCGGGAATCATGTCAGTAACTTTCGAAACCGCCTCAGGAGCCGTCACCATCTGACCATCCCGTCCATCCGGGCAAGTCCCGGCACCGGTCACCACTGTCCGGTAAAACTTCGGCCGCCATCAGCGGGTGCCAATGACGTCACCCACCGATGGCGGCCGGATATTTTTAAGCGCCCGTTGCCGTTGACGGCCGGCTACCCCAGTCCCATCGCCTTGCCGAACAGGCTGAAGCCGACGAACGCCACGATGTCCAGCAACGCGTGGGCAATCACCAAGGGCATGACCCGCTTGGTCTTGGTATAGATCCAGGCGAACACCAAACCCATGACCACGTTGCCGATGAACGGCCCAAAGCCCTGGTACAGGTGGTAACTCCCCCGCAGGACGGCGCTGACCAGAATGGCCACAGGCATGCTCCAACCGAACTTGCCGAAACGGTCCATGAGGTACCCCACCACGATCACTTCTTCCACGATCGCGTGCCGCATGGCCGAGAGGATGAGCACCGGCACGGTCCACCAGTAGGCGTCCAGGCCGCTGGGGACAATCGCCGTGGTGATGCCGAGGGCCCGACCGGCTGCATAGAGTCCAAGTGAGGGAATTCCGATCAGGGCGGCAAGTCCCACACCGTGGAGCAGGTCCTTGCCCGGCCGGGCAAAGTTGAAGCCGAGCCGGGCGAACGCCGAGCCGTTGTCGCCTTCGCGGTTTGCCTGGAGATGCGAGGACAGGAAGTAGAACACCAGAGCCACAGGCACCAGGGCGAAGATGATGTCCAGCAGTTGGTAGGTGAGGTCAAAGTACTCGCGGGTGCTTTGGGACCGGTTCAAGGTGGAGGTGGCGTCGGCCAAGGGAGCCCGCGTCATCTTGTCCAGGAGTTGCACCACGGAATAAACGGCCGACTGGCCCAAGGACAGGCCCAGCACAATAAGTACTTCGGCGCGCAGCCGTCGGCGGGAAGCAAGGAACATGTACCTATCTTGCCCGCAGTTCCTGCCACTTTGCCGGGAACCGCGCACCTATGCTTGGTGGGATGGGTGCCCCAGCGAGAATTTTCATGATCCGGCACGGCCAGTCCGCCGCGAACGCCGACACGTCCATCTACAACCGTGTCCCGGACTACCGGATCCCATTGACGGACCTCGGTGTGGAGCAAGCCCGCGTTGCCGGTGAAGACCTTCGCCGCAAGCTCGACGGGCAACAAGTCTGCGTCTACGTTTCACCGTATTTGCGGGCGTACCAGACCTTGGAGGCGTTGAATCTGGGCTCGCTGATAGAACGGGTCATTGAGGAACCCCGGCTTCGTGAGCAGGACTGGGCCAACTTCCAGATTGCCGGGGAAATCGAGGATCAAAAGGAGCTCCGCAACCTCTATGGCCACTTCTTTTACCGGTTCCGCGAGGGTGAATCCGGTTCCGATGTGTACGACCGCGTGTCGTCTTTCATGGAGACGCTGTACCGCCACTGGCAAAAGCCCACGTATGCGCCGAACGCTCTCCTGGTGACGCACGGACTGACCATGCGCCTGTTCTGCATGCGCTGGTTCCATTGGACGGTTGAGTACTTCGAATCCCTCAACAACCCGGACAACGCTGAGTTGCGCACACTGATCAGGAACGGCGACGGCCAGTACAGCCTCGATTCACCGTTCAGCCAGTGGGTGCCCAGGGATGTTGACGATTCGGTGCTGCACGCACCCAGAATGCGGTTCTAGCCGGCGCTCCCAGCTTGCCGGTTGCTAGCCGGCTGATGCGACGATGACTTCGGTGCCCTTGGCTTCGAAGGCGGCCTTGTCCTCGGCGCTGATCCCGGCATCGGTGATCAGGTGCCTGAAGTCGTAACCGGCCATGGCAGCGAAGGAGCGGCGGCCCACTTTGGAGGAGTCAGCCACCACGTAGGACTCCGTGGCGCGGCGTGCCATCACTGTGTTGACCATGGCTTCGCCTTCGTCGGTGATGGTGGGACCGAGGTCCGGGTCCACGCCATTGACGCCGATGAACGCAATGTCCAAAGCTACTTTCTGCATGATGACGTCCGTGTAAGGGCCTACGAGCTCGTAGGAGCGCGGATTCAGGATGCCACCGGTGACCATGATCTTGATGTTGGGCCGTACTGCCAGTTGCGAGGCGATGTTGATGGCGTTGGTCACCACCGTCAGCGTGGGCCTGTTGGACGGGGCGTTGAGGTCTTCGCGGGTGGAGAGCAACTGGGCCAGAGCGGTGTTGGTGGTGCCACCGCTGAGGCCGATCACAGCACCGGGTCGGATCAGTGCGGACGCAGCCTGGGCAATGTCCTGCTTGGCCTGGGCGTGGTCGTCGCGGTTGTAGCGTCCCGGGAGGTCGTAGGCCACCGATCCTGTGGTGGCGCCACCCCGGGTCCGGCTGAGCAATCTCTGCTTGGCGAGGCTGTCCAGGTCCCGTCGGGCCGTGGCTGGTGACACACCCAGACGCGTCACGATGTCCTCGACTTCCACATGGCCGGACTCGGCCAGGAGATCGAGGATGGCGGTCAGCCGATCGGTGCGGGTCATGACGAGCCTTTCGCGGGTTCGGAGCTATTTCGCTTTGGCGAACAGCGTCAGCATACGTGCGGACTCCAGCACAAGGGCATCCCGGCCGGCCTTGATGTACTTCCGGGAATCCACCACTGCAGGGTTGGCATCGAGGTACTCACGGACGGCGCGGGTAAAGAACCCGTTCAAATGTGTGGATACGTTGATTTTAGTCATACCCGCGCCGATAGCGGCTACGAGCATCTCGTCTGTGACGCCTGAGGAGCCGTGCAGGACCAGCGGTTTTGCCACAGCGGTCTTCAGCCGGGTGATCAGGTGCAGGTCCAACGCAGCGCTTCGTTCCGTCATGGCGTGGGAGGAACCAACGGCCACGGCGAGCGCATCCACGCCAGTGGCTTCAACAAACTCCCGGGCCTCGGCAGGGTCGGTCCGGACGCCCGGGGCATGGGCGCCGTCCTTGCCTCCTACTTTGCCGAGCTCGGCCTCCACGTAAACACCGCGATGGTGGGCATAGGCGGCGACGCGTTGGGTGACTTCGACGTTCCACTCGTACGGCAGATGTGCACCGTCGTACATGACCGAGCCGAAGCCAAGGTCCACGGCAGCCAGAGCGAGGTCCTCGGACTCCGCGTGGTCCAGGTGGAGGGCGACCGGGACGGCGGCAGAGCGGGCGATCGCCAAGGCTGCTGACGCTATCGGTTCGAGCCCGCCGTGGTACTTGGCGCAGTTCTCGGAGATCTGCAGGATCAACGGAACACCGGCTGCTTCGGCGCCGGCCACCAGGCCCTCGGCTGTTTCGATGTGGATGATGTTGAACGCACCTTGGCCTGTGCCGGAGGCCGCGGCCTTGTCCATGAGTTCCCGCGTGTTGACCAGGGTCACCGGGTCTCCTTCCATGTCACGATCAGTTGGTCTTGAAGTTCCTGGTACCGCGGCGAAATTTCGCCGGCGGCCGGCATGAGGACGGCAGCGGCGGACCACGCGGTGGCCCGGCGGAGTATTTCGCGCGGTTCCGTGATGCCTTCGGCGAGTGCGACGGCGGCAGCCGCCACACCAGCGTCGCCCGCCCCTGTGGGGTTTCCGCTCAGCGCCTCAGGCAGGCGTGCGCTCCAGTAGCCGCCGGGAGCGGCGTGATCGAAGGCGAGCATGCCGTCCGCACCGGCACTGACCAGTACAGTTCGGGCGCCCATGTCGATCAGGGCAAGCGCGGCTGCTTCCAGGCTGGATTCCCCGGTCGCTTCGGCCAACTCGTGATGATTCGGTTTGAGGATGTCGGCACCCGCTTTGGCTGCGGCGATGATTCCGGGACCGGAGGTATCGATGATGGCCGGGATACCGGCGTCGTGGGCCAGGCGCACCAGTTCCGGATAGAAATCTGCTGGAGCACCCGGTGGCAGGCTTCCCGACCCGACCAGGACGGAGGCCGGCAAGTTTCGGTTTCCGCTGACGGCCTCGACCACGGCAATCCGGAGTGAGCGCCAGTCGTCCGGCAGGAGTGCCTGGCCTTCCTCGTTGAAGATGGACGTTTCGCCGGCGACCGTGTCCACCAAGGCGATGCTGCGGCGGGTCTCGGCGGCGACTCCCACCAGGGCGTGGGGAACGCCGCTGGTCCAGAGCTCAGCTGCAAGGGTCTGCCCCGCAGCGCCGCCGGTGGGTGCGATGGCCAGGACAGGGTAGCCCACCTGGTGCGTCACACGGGCAACGTTGATGCCCTTGCCGCCGGCCCGGCTTAAAGGCGTGGGCACACGGTGGCTGGCGCCCTCGGTGATTCCTTGCACGGTATAGGTCATGTCGATGGCCGGATTGGCGGTGACGGTGATGATGCGGTTCACGTTGGCTCGCTTCATTGTGCTGCTCCCAGGAGTGCCCGTGCGTTCAAGGCCGCACCCAGCAGGCCGGCGTCTTGCCCGAGTTCGGCCCGAATCAGTTGTGGGCGTCGCTGGAAGTCGAGGATCCCGTCCACCTTGGCCCGGAGGGGCTCCAACAGTTCGTCACCGGCTTCAGCCAGGCCGCCGCCGATCACCACCGCTTCGGTTCCCATGATGTTGACGCACTGGCAGATGGTGAAGGCGAGGGCATCCACGGCATCGGCCCAGATGCGGGCGGCCAGTTCGTCGCCGTCTCCGGCCCTGAGCAGGACACCGCGGGCACCGTTCACCCTGTTTCCGGACGCCCTGTAGTAGCGCTTGGCGATGGCACCGGCCGAACCGACTGATTCGAGGATGATGGAGCCCGTGGAGCCAGGCCCGGCGTCGGGGTCCGGGACCTGGGCATGGCCAAGCTCACCGGCGAAGCCGCCTGCTGTGACCGCCTTGCCACCGGAGAAAACGGCTGCGGCGATGCCGGTCCCCACCACCATCACTACAACGTCCTTGAACTCTTTGGATCCACCAAAGGTGTGTTCTACGGCCGCAGCAGACCGGACATCGTGATCAAACGCCACCGGGATTCCCAGCCGCTTTTCGGCTTCTGCCGTGAACGGGAAATTGCGCCAGCCGAGATTGGCCGAGTAGACACCGATGCCGGCCACGGAGTCCACGATGCCCGGGACGATGATGCCGGCCGCTTTGGCGGTGGCCTCCGGAAATTCGGTCGACAGTTCGATTTTAAGCTCGGCCAGCCTGTCCAGGATCGCTTCCCCGGGACGTGCAGGATCCAAGGGCGTAGGGACGCGGCGCATGCCCAGGACATTCCCCCGGGCATCCACCAAGCCGGCCTTGATGTCAGTCCCGCCAACGTCGAAGGAGAGGACCGGTGATTCTGCGGCTCCAAGAACCATGACGGGTGCCTAGGCGGAGGCGTCGAGAATGACGGAGCGCGTCAGGTTGCGGGGCAGATCGGGATTCAGGCCACGGACGCGCGCACGCTCCAGGGTGACCTTGTGAACCCTGGCCAACTCAGCCAACGGGTGCTTGTCGGTGTGGATGTAGAGGGCGCCGGTCACGGCCATGTCGGCGTCCAGCCCTTCAGGCTGCGCACCGAACAACCAGGTGACCCGGCCCGGTGCCGCGATGGAGATGGGCCCGTGCCGGTATTCCATGGCGGGATAGGACTCGGTCCAGCCCTGTACAGCCTCGCGCATTTTCAGGCCTGCCTCGTGGGCCAGCCCAACCGTCCATCCAGTGCCGAGGAAGGTGAACTGCTCGGCGTCCAGGAGTTCCTGCGGGACCGGCGCGCCCACGGCGTCGCGGGCATCATCGATAGCCTGCTGCACGTCAATGCCAAGGCTGGACAGCAGGTAAACCAGCGCTGTGGTGGCAAACCGGGTCTGCACCACCGAACGCTCATCGGCGTACTGCAGTCCGATCACGGCATCTGCCAGTTCGATGATCGGGGATGTGGTGTCGCCGATGATCGCCACGGTGGGGACGATCCCCTGAAGCTCAGCCAGGATCTCAAGTACCTCAGTGGTGGTGCCTGACCGCGTAATGGCCACAACGGCATCGTACTGGCGATCGGCGCTGTTGCTGTTGAGGAAAGCCTCGGAAGCGGCGAAGGCATCGGTGACGCCCTTCCCTGCGGATTCGCGGGCGGCAGCGTAGCTCTGGGCCATGAACCAGGACGTCCCGCAACCGATCACGGCGATGCGCTTTCCGTCAGCCGGAAGCAAGTCCTCGGCACGAGCTTGCTCTACAGCCCGCTGCCATACGTCGGGCTGGGAAACCAGCTCTTCCTCCATGAAGGCGCCCAGTGTGTTCTCGCTCATCGTGTGTTCCGCTCCCGCTCAGCTTAATGACGTTTTCTGATCTATAGAAACACTAAACGATCATTTTCGATCTCACAAGGATCATCCGCAGGGGAAGTCCGATCATTAAGTGCGCATGGCCGGAATAGGCGGCGGACCGCGGAAAGCGTGTGCCCAGATGTGCATTTAAGTTAACTGCCTGTTAACTCTTGTCAACTTCTGTCCTTTGCAGCAGTCTTAGACCGTCCGCAAGAACATGATCGTTACTCGCTCGGAAAAATCAAGAAGGAGCATAATGCCCGGCTTGTCATCCCCCAGACGCCTCGCATCGCTGAGTTTGGCCTGCGTCGTCGCCTCATCCTCACTCGGACTGCTGGCAGTACAACCTGCCACCGCAGCCCCATCCTCACCTTTCGCTCCGCAAGCAGACATTGTCAGTGCTGCCGAGGCTGCCACCATCACCTCCGGCCAGCTCGCAGTTGATGTCTCCACCACCTTCCCGCAGGTTCTCGGCTACACCGACGCCGCCACGAAGGCGCGCTTGGACGGCACCGTCACCCGGCTCAGCACCATCACCCTCAATGGCGTGGAATACACGGTGACCGGTTCCTCCACAAGATCCGGAAACGACGCACGGGAGTATGTGCTGACCGTTCCGGAATTCGGCAACACCACCATTAAGGCCCGGCTCTCGGTCAAGAAGAACGTGGTCTCCTTCAATGTCACGGAGATCAAGGACTCCGCTGATCATCAGGTCAAAACCCTTCAACTCCCCCGCCTGAACCTGGTGACGGTCGGATCCACCCAGCCCGGGGCCCAGGTTTCCACTGCGAACCTGTCCGTGGACCGGAGCGTCACCGGTGACGAGTTCACGCACATCACCGCTTCCACTCCCCTGGACGCCACCGCCAAGAGCTCCGCCTACGCCCTGGCAAATACCGCCGCTTTGGGCGCCGCTGTGGAATCCAACGCCTTGTACGACACGTCGTCTGGACCGGGCGCGAAGGACCGCGGGCGCTTCTGGCGGCAAGCCGTCAGCGACGGAGCCGGCGGCGTCTCCATGGGTGTCGCCAGTGGCCAATGGCTGTACCGCGCAGAAGGCTCCGCAACCACCGAGGAACTTCCGTGGACTCGCGTGGCCATCACCGCTGACGCCAATGCCGACGGCGGTGTGGACTGGCAGGACGCGGCGATCGCCATGAGGTCCATCCAGGTCAGCGCCAACAAGGCTGAACAAACCCCGGACAACGTGATCACGCACATCCCGTTCAACTTTGCTTCGCAGGCAACCCACCCGTTCCTGAGGACTCTGGATGACGTCAAGCGCATCGCGCTGGCCACCGACGGACTGGGGCAGGTGGCCATGCTCAAGGGCTACACCAGCGAGGGGCACGACTCCGCCAACACGGACTACGGCAACAACTTCAACGCCCGCGCAGGCGGACTGGAAGACCTCAACAAGCTGGTGAAAGAGGGCAAGGACTGGAACGCCAGCTTCGGCGTCCACATCAACGCCACGGAAATCTACCCTGAAGCCAAATCCTTCAGCGAGGACCTGTTGCGCGCGGACAAGGGCCTGGGGTGGAACTGGCTGGACCAGTCGTACTACATGAACCAGCGCGAGGACATCAATTCCGGCAAACTCGCCCAGCGCATCAAGGAACTACGCGAAGCTACGGACAAGAACCTGGACTTCGTGTACGTGGACGTCTACTACGAATTCGGCTGGCTCGCCGAGCGCCTGCAGCAGGAACTGGTCAAGAACGGTTTCCGGGTGGGCTCTGAATGGGCTGACCACCTTTCCCGGAACAACACCTGGTCCCACTGGGCCAACGATGAAAAGTACGGGGGCTCCACCAACAAGGGCATCAACTCGCAGATCCTGCGCTTCATCAACAACACCCAGTCAGACGTCTGGAACCCCGATCCCAAGCTTGGCGTCAGCCACATTGTGGAGTTCGAAGGCTGGACCGGGCAGAACGACTTCAATGCGTTCAGCGAGAACGTGTGGACGGCCAACGTGCCGGCCAAATTCCTGCAGCACCACCAGATCACCAAGTGGACGGCTGACCGGATCGACCTCGCAGATGGCGTGGCCGTCACCGGAAACACGGCAGCAGAACGCAACATCACCGTAGGAGGCGCCTCCGTCCTGCAGGGTGGAACCTACTTGCTCCCGTGGTCCTCCAAGGAAAACGGCACGGCAGACAAGCTCTACCACTACAACCCTGCCGGTGGTGCCAGCACCTGGACCCTCACCAAGGAGTTCGCCACGTCCGGCTCGCTTGAACTCTTCAAACTGACGGACAACGGACGCGTGAAGGTCGCCGATGTGCCCGTGGTCAACGGACAGGTCACCGTCACGGCCGACGCCAAACAGCCCTACGTCCTGGCTCCGAAGAACAGCAAATCTGAGCTGCCCAAGAAGGCCGACTTCGGCGAAGGCACTGCCTTCAATGATCCCGGCTTCAATAGTGCAGATCTCTCCCCGTGGACCCCCACGGGCACCGTCACCCAGGTCCGCGATGACAAGGGCCGCCGCTACGCAGAGATGGGGGCAACGCCGTCGTCGATCAGCCAGGAAGTAAAGCTGGACGCCGGAACCCAGTCCGTGAGCGCCTGGGTGGAAATCCAGCCCGGCAAGACCCGACCCACCACGCTGTCCGTGGACATCAACGGCAAGAGCGAAAGCGTCACCATTGATTCGTCCAACGCAGAGAACTTCGTAGCCGGGGACGAGAAACACGGGACAGCCTTCCAGCGCATCCGCGTCCTGGTGGACGTTCCCCACAAGAACACCAAGGCCAAGGTCACCGTCACAGCGGCCGACGGCGATGCCACGGTACGCTTCGATGACTTCCGGGCGGTGAAAACCGCCAGGGTGGCCACCACCGGCGTGCTCAGCGAGGACTTCGAAAACGTGGACCAAGGCTGGGGACCCTTTGTGAAGGGTGATGCCGGCGGCTCCACGGACCCGCGCACCCACATCACCGAACGCAACGAACCCTTCACCCAAAAGGGCTGGCACACCAACGTGATCGACGAAGTACTGGACGGAACGTGGTCGCTGATCGCGCACGATGAAAATCGCGCACCCGACGGCGGACCGGGCATGGTGTACCGGACCACGGAGGCAACAGTTCACTTCCAGGCGGGCCACAAATACAAGGTTTCCTTCGACTACCAAAACTCCAAGGACGGCCAATACGCCTGGGTTTCCGGCTACGACTCGCAGGCCGGTCCCTCAGTGACAGGCAGCCAGGCGATCGATGCCGCGACGTCCACCACACGCTTCGAGCAGACCCTGGATACCGGCTTCTGCGGAGACTACTTTGTGGGACTGCAGCGCACGGGCAGTGCAAATGGTTCTGACTTCACCCTGGACAACTTCCTGGTGGAGGATCTCGGCGCTTCCGAATCCGTCCCGGCCTGCGCGCAACTCTCGGCGTCGCTCCAGGGCGACGTGGTCCAGCAGGGCAAGGCCCAGGACTTCGTCACCACTTTTGTTTCCGACGAACCGGCCGCCATCAATGACCTGACCGTGTCGCTTGACCTTCCCGAGGGGTGGACGGCTACACCTTCCACGCCCGCAACGGCCTCGACGCTGCCAGCCGGCGGCACCTTGACCACCACCTGGAAGGTCACCGCCCCGGCTTCGGCTGACGGCGACTACCCCATCACGGCGACGGCTTCCTACAGCACCACTTCTTCACCCGCAGGCAGCCGAACCATCAGCACCACCACGGCCGTCCGGACGCTGCCCAAGCCTCCGCAGTCCACCGTGTTCGCCAGCGACCACCCGTGGGTCAGCGCCACCAATGGCTGGGGTCCTGTGGAAAAGGACCAGTCCAATGGAGGAACCGGGGCCGGTGACGGCACTCCGCTCACACTGAACGGAACTGTCTACGCCAAGGGCTTGGGAGCCCACGCCAACGGTACCGTCCGCTACTACCTGGGCGGCTACTGCACCGCCTTCACCGCGACCGTGGGCATAGACGACGCCCAACCGACGCGGGGAAGCGTGAAGTTCTCCGTGGTGGCTGACGGCACCACCAAGGTGACTACACCGGTTCTGGGCGCTGCGAGCGCTCCCCTGCCACTTACGGTGGACGTCACCGGCGCCCAGTACGTGGAACTGGTGGCCAACGATGCCGGCGATTCCAACGGCAACGACCACGCGGACTGGGCCGATGCCAAGTTCACCTGTTCCACCACCTCGCAGGAGCCGCCGGCACCCGTCCTGTCGGGCACCGTGTTCGCCTCCGACCTGCCCTGGATCGGCAGCACCAACGGTTGGGGACCTGCAGAACGGGACCGGGCCAACGGTGAGCAGAACGCCGGTGACGGGCCCGCACTGCGGCTGGACGGCGTCGTGTACTCCAAGGGCATCGGCGTCCATGCCGACTCCAAGATCAGCATCGCCACCGAGGCCAAGTGCAACGCTTTCACTGCCATGGCGGGAGTGGACGACGCCAAGCTCACCAAGGGCCTCCACGGTTCCGTGGTGTTCATCGTCAAGGGTGATGGGCGCGAACTACTGCGGACCCCCGTCCTGAGCGCCGACTCCGCCGCACTCCCCCTCACCGTGGACATCACCGGTGTCCGCAACGTCGAGCTGATCGCTGACAAGAACGGCGACGACGCCGGCGACGACTGGGGCGACTGGGCCGACGCGAAGTTCAGCTGCGCGTAGTCCTTCATCCCCCACAAAACAGGGGCGGTGTTCCTACCGGAACACCGCCCCTGTTTTGTGCTTTTGTTAGACAGCCCGGACCCCGGCCCGCCACACCGAGTGCGTCAGCGGGATCCCCGGTCGGTAGGCCAGGTGTGTGGCCGACGGTGCCTTGAGCAGGTGCAGGTCTGCCCGATGTCCGACGGCGAGCGAACCCACCGCCCGTTCGCCGTCGACGTCGTTCCCTGACTCCCGGCCCAGCGCCAAGGCGCCGCCGTACGTCGCCGCCCGGACGGCTTCGTGGACGCTCAAGTGCATTTGCAGCACAGCAGTGGTGACGCAGAAGGCCATGGAGCTGGTGTACGAGGTCCCTGGATTGCAGTTGGCGGCCAGGGCGATCTGGACACCGGCGTCGATCAATTCACGGCCTGGTGCCAAGGGTTGACGGGTGGAGAGGTCGCAGGCGGGAAGGCAGGTGGCCACCGTGCCTCTGGTGCCCATTCCGGTGGCCGGATCCCAGTCGGCCCAGGTTCCTGCGAGGTCCCGGATGTCCGGGTCCGACAAGTAGTTAACGTGGTCGACGCTCGCTGCGGCGAACTCTACGGCCAGGGCAACACCTGGGCCCTCGCCCAACTGGTTGCCGTGGACCCTCAGGCCCAGGCCGGCGTCGCGCGCTGCGGTGAGGACCCGACGGGACTGGTCCTCCGTGAACGCGCCCCGCTCGCAGAAGACATCAGCCCAGCGGACGTACGGGAGGACGGCGTCGAGCATGGGGCCGCAGACCAGGTCGGTGTATTCTTCCGGATCTGAGCCGCTGGGGACCAAGTGCGCGCCCAGATAGGTGACCTCGTCCACTTCCGCTGCGGCGATGCGGGCGCTGCGGGCCTCGTTCTCCACGTCCAGGCCGTAGCCGGTCTTGCTCTCCAAGTATGTGGTCCCCTGTGAGACTGCCTCAGCCACGCGGTCACGGACCAGGTGGGTCAGCTGGTCGTCGCTGACGCTGCGGGTGGCGCTGGTGGTGACGGCGATACCTCCAGCGCTGTAGCTTTCACCGGCCATGCGGGCCTCGAACTCAGCGGTGCGATCCCCGGCGAAAACAAGATGGGAATGCGAGTCCACCCAGCCCGGCAGGACGGCACGGCCTTCGGCGTCGACCATTTGGTCAGCAGCAGGAGCATCTTTGGCAGCGCCGATCCATGAAATCCGTTCGCCTTCGATCACGATGGCGGCATCCTTCAGCACCCGATGCTCCAGGTCCTGGGTCATCAGTTCGCCGATGTTGGTGATGACTGTGCTGACGCTGTTCCCGTTCCTGATTCCGCTCATGACCCTATTGTTCAGCGCCGGATGGACCAACGCGCGGCCGCCAGCTGCTCCGCTGTCCGGGATTCCGGACTGTCGTCCTGTACGTCGCCGAGGATCAGTGCTGCGGCCAGCTCCGCAATGGCGGACGATGTCTGGAAGCCATAGCCACCTTGCCCGGCGAGCCAGAAGAAGCCGGGTGCTTCAGCGTCGAATCCCACCACTGGAATCCCGTCTGCAGCTTCTGTCCGTAGGCCGGTCCACGCCCGGTCCACTGAGTGGATTCCCAAGGACGTCACGGTGTTGAGTTTGCTGATCAAGGCCTCCACATCACCTGCGTAGGGCTTGGCGTCCTCGGCTCCGCTCGGCACGGATTCCGACGGCGAAATCAGCACCTGGTTGCCCTCGGCGCGGAAATAGAATGTGTCGTCAGCGGCGCACACCATGGGTGTTTCCGGCGTCAAAGGGTTCTCAACGTTCACGATCGCAGCGGTCCGACGGTACGGCTGCAGTCCCAGCTTCTCCACCCCGCTGATGACGGCCAGCTCATCTGCCCAAGCACCAGCGGCGTTAACCACGACGCCGGACTGGAACCCTTCCGTTCCCGCGCCCACCTGCCAGCCGCTCCCCAATCGCTGGGCAGAGTGGACCTTGGCTCCGGTGATGATGTCCACGCCCGCAGCTTCCGCTGTACGGCGGTGTTCCTCAAGCAGGAGCGGAGCGTTGCAGCCAAAGGAGCCGTTATCCAGTCCTGCCGCGGTGAATGAGTCGGGGTCGAGCACAGGGCAAAGTCGCATCGCTTCGTCGTGGGTGATGGCGTGCATGTTGCCGCTGGCCTCGGCGTGTACTGTTTCTGCGTCACCCACCAGCATGAAACCGCGTGGCGTGAGGATGGGTTCGGCCGCCTGGGAATCCCGGGCTGCCAACATCTTCAGGGTTCGAATGGTCAGATCCTGCACCACTGCCGGACCGTAACTGGGGATAAGTTGCCGGGCGGAACGCGACGACGTGTGGAAGGCCAGGGACTGCTCGGCCTCAACAAGGGCAACAGTGCACTTGCCCGCGAGCGGCGCCGCCAAGGACAGGCCACCAATGCCGCCGCCTACGATTACCACGTCATAATTCGAAGCCATGGCTCCATCCTGACAGAACCGATGCTCTCTCACATCCCGCGCCCTCCAACGAAACCATCTCTCACATCCCGCGCCCTCCAACGAAACCATCTCTCACATCCCGCGTTCGTGATCCGCGCCGGGTGCCGGCGGCCTCAACGTCGGCCAGGGCTGCAACAATGACGGCATGCACCGCAACCATCCCATTCGGCGGGTGACAGAAGATCCCGCCAACGCACTGGACCGCCAACAGTGGCCTGCCAGCCTGCCCCCGGTAACGCAGCTTCTGGAACAAGGTCTGGACCTGACTCCCGCAACCATCCTCGTGGGCGAAAACGGTTCTGGTAAGTCAACAGTGGTGGAGGCCATCGCCTTGGCCTACGGTTTGTCGCCGGAGGGCGGCTCAACGGGAGCCCGCCACACCACAAGGTCCACGGAATCCGAACTGGGCAACCACCTGCAACTCGTCCGCAACGCCGGCAGCAGCAGACGGGGATACTTTCTCCGTGCTGAGACCATGCATGGTTTTTTCACCTATCTGGAGAAGAACCCCAGCACGTTCGGCGACCTGCCCTTCCACGAGATGTCCCATGGCGAATCGTTCCTCGAGCTCGCTGTAGACCGGTTCCGCGGGCCCGGATTATGGGTATTGGATGAGCCGGAATCAGCGTTGTCCTTCAATGGCTGCCTCAGCCTGCTGTCAGTTCTCAAGGAGTTGCTGGTTGGAGGCAAGTCCCAAGTCATCATGTCTACGCACTCGCCCCTGCTTGCCGCACTTCCGGGTGCTCAAATACTTGAAGTCGGGCAATGGGGCTTACGCCCCAGGCAATGGGCCGACCTGGACCTGACCACCAACTGGCGATCATTCCTGGATGCCCCGGAACGATACCTTCGGCACCTGTAGGCCGATGCTCTCCCACTTTCTTGAAGAAAGTGAGAGAGCATTGGCCTTAAACCCGCGGGACGTGAGAGACCGTCGGCCTTAAACCCGAGGGATGTGAGAGAGGGTTGGTCTTAGGCCACCGCGGCGCGACTCTTGACGAACGCCTGAACGCACGCTTCGACGTCGTCCGCGCTGTGCGCAGCGGAGAGCTGTACGCGGATCCGGGCCACGCCCTTCGGCACTACCGGGAAGCTGAAGGCCGTGACGAAAACGCCGTTGTTGAGCATTTCGTCGGCGACCTTGGCCGCAACCACGGCATCACCGAACATGACGGGGATGATGGCGTGCTCGCCGTCGAGGAGTTCGAAGCCTTCCTCGCTCATGCGGCGGCGGAACAGTGCTGCGTTCTCGAACAGTCGGGTACGGAGTTCGCCGGATTCCTGGACCAGTTCGATCGCCTTGATGGTGGCCGCAACGATGGCCGGGGCGAGGGAGTTGGAGAACAGGTACGGGCGAGCCTTCTGGCGGAGCATCGCCACAATCTCGCCGCGGCCGGAAACGTAACCGCCCGACGCACCGCCGAGGGCTTTACCGAACGTGCCGGTGTAGATGTCCACACGCTCGGAGACACCGGCGTGCTCCGGAGTGCCGGCGCCGGTGGGTCCCATGAAGCCGACGGCGTGGGAGTCGTCCACCATGACCAGGGCGTCGTGCTTCTCAGCGAGGTCGCAAATGGCCTCAAGCGGCGCAAGGAACCCGTCCATGGAGAACACGCCGTCCGTGACGATGATCTTCCGGCGGGACCCCTCGGCCTCCACCAGCTTTGCTTCGAGGTCCGCCATGTCCTGGTTGGCGTAGCGGAAGCGCTTGGCTTTGCTCAGGCGGATGCCGTCAATGATGGACGCGTGGTTCAGGGAGTCCGAGATGATGGCGTCTTCGGGGCCAAAGAGTGATTCGAACACGCCGCCGTTGGCGTCGAAGCAGCTGGAGAACAGAATGGTGTCCTCGGTACCGAGGAACTTGGAAACGCGTGCCTCGAGTTCCAGGTGCAGGTCCTGGGTTCCGCAGATGAAGCGCACGGACGCCATACCGAACCCGCGCTCGTCCATGGCGTACTTCGCGGCGGCAATGATGTCCGGGTGGTCAGCCAGGCCCAGGTAGTTGTTGGCGCAGAAGTTCAGGACTTTGTTGGCGGGCTGGCCGAGCTGGCCTGCGGCGATGTGGCTGGCCTGCGGCGAGTCGATGTGGCGTTCGGTCTTGAAGAGGCCGGCGCTGCGGATCTCGTCCAGTTCGCCTTGCAGCTGGTCTTTGATGGCTGAGTACATAAGGGGTGCTCCTAAAGTTGTGGGGGCCGGGTGCAGTTCAGGTCCAGCTACAGTTCAGTCCAGTCGAGGACCACTTTGCCGCCGGTGCCGTTGCGGGCGATCTCGAAGCCCTTCTCCCAGTCCTTGGCAGAGAGCTTGTCGGTGACTACCGCGGAGATGTTGCGGTGCAGCACGGGGTTGGAGGACAGCATGGCGCTCATGGCGTACCAGGTCTCAAACATCTCGCGGCCGTAAATGCCCTTGAGCGTGAGCATGTGCGTGACGACCTTGCCCCAGTCGATGTCAATGGATTGGCTGGGGAGGCCGAGCATGGCGATGCGGCCGCCGTGGTTCATGTTGTCGATCATCTCAGGCAGTGCGGTGGGGTGTCCCGACATTTCCAGGCCGATGTCGAACCCTTCGCGCATACCCAGTTCCTGCTGGGCGTCGCGGACGCGCATCTTGGAGACGTCGACGGCCAGGTCAACGCCCATCTGGCGGGCAAGTTCCAGTCGCGGAGCAGAGACGTCCGTGATGGCGATCTTGCGGGCGCCGGCATGGCGGGCGACGGCGATGGCCATGAGTCCGATGGGACCGGCACCGGTGATCAGCACGTCTTCGCCGACCAAAGGGAAGCTCAGCGCGGTGTGGACGGCGTTGCCGAAGGGATCGAAGATGGCACCGAGTTCCGGGGTGACGGATTCATCGTGGTGGACCCAGACGTTGGTTTCCGGGATGACGACGTATTCAGCAAAAGCACCATCGCGCTGCACGCCGACGGAGACGGTGTGGATGCACATCTGGCGGCGTCCGGCGCGGCAGTTGCGGCAGATTCCGCAGACCACATGGCCCTCGCCGGAGACCCGGTCCCCTACCTTGACGTCGCGGACGTCTTCGCCAATTTCCACTACTTCGCCATAGAACTCGTGGCCGGCGATCAGCGGCGTTTCGATGATGCTCTGGGCCCAGGCGTCCCAGCTCTGGATGTGCAGGTCGGTGCCGCAGATACCGGTGGTCATCACACGGATCTTGACGTCGCTGGGGCCCGCTTCGGGCTCAGGACGTTCGACGAGTTCGAACCCTGCGTGGGGTCCGGATTTGTAGAGAGCCTTCATGGGTTTCCTCACTGCCGGGGCTGCTTCGCTGCTGCTGAGTCCATTAGAGCCCCGTCAACGATTTAGCACAACTAGATTCTTCTCAATCAACGATTTAGGATTTGCTAATGGAAATACACCAGTTGCAGATGCTTCGCGAGCTTGGCGACCTCGGCAGCGTGAAAGCGGTGGCCGAGACGCTCATGGTCACTCCGTCGGCTGTTTCCCAGCAGCTCGCACTGCTGCAGAAATCGGTGGATGTGCCGTTGACGCGCAAAGAAGGCAGGGCCTTGGTGCTGACTGACGCCGGCCGCGTCCTCGCCGAGGCGGGTGCCGCCGTCGTGAACGCCATGGCAGATGCGCGGGCAGCAATCGGTGCCTATCACGATGCTCCGGACGCACCGGTAAGCGTGAGCGCGTTCCACAGCGCGGGGCAGGCGCTGTTCGCGCCGTTGGCGGCGCTGCTGGCGTCCGGAACAGCGTCCGACGGCGGGAAGTCGCCTCGCCTGCGACTGTCCGACGAGGATGTGGCCCAGGAGGATTTCCCCGGGTTGGCCGCACGGTACGACCTCGTTTTGGCACACCGGATGGACAACAGCCCGCAGTGGCCGGAGGACAAGGTGGCGGTAATTCCACTCGCAGACGAGCCCCTCGACATCGCCCTTCCCGCGGATCACCCCCTGGCGGGCCGGCAGGAACTGGAGCCATCCGACGTCGTGGGTGAATCATGGGTGACCAGCCGCGATGGCTACTCCCCCGCGGACGTGTTGGCCGCCGTCGTCGCCGTGAGCGGCAGACCGGCAGAGGTGCTGCACCGGATCAACGACTATTCGACCGTTGCGGCGCTGGTTTCCGCGGGCGGGGCGATCGGGCTGCTGCCGCGGTTCACAGCGCGACGTGTGTTGGATGCCGGAGTGGTGCTGCGTCCACTGTCCGGCGTGAATTCTGTGCGCAAGATCGACATCCTGGCCCGGCCGGAGACGCTCAAACGGAAATCGGTCATGACGGTTTGCGAGTCACTTCAAACCGTCATGACCGAGCTTGTGGACCTGTCCGGCCCCCGCTGACTGCGCGCGTTCAGTCGCGGACCAGGGCGGGCTGACCGGCGTCGAAGTACTCCACCAGTTCGGCAGGGAGCTCCGGAACCTCAAGCGCAGAGCCGTCACCGCGGAGTGATTCCGCGGCAAGGATGCCGGCCACGACTGCCTGACGGGCGGCAATGGGACTCGTCTGCGTTTGGCCGCCTTGGGACGCAAAGCGCAGGAACTCCTCGATCAAGCGGGGATCCGCGCCACCGTGGCCGCCTTCGCCGTCCTGGATGGTAATGACCTCGTCCGGTGCCGCGTAGCCGGATGACCGGCTGGTCCACACATTGATGGTCTCGCCAGGTCCGTCGCCGAGGTTTTCGATGCGGCCCTTGGTGCCGATGACGGTGTAGTTGCGCCAGTAGTCGGGTGTGAAGTGGCACTGCTGATAGGAGGCAAGCACACCGTTGTCCAGCACCATGTTCATCATGGAGATGTCTTCGACGTCGATCACTTCCGCCAGGTCCTTCTGCTCCGTGGGCGGCCAGTTGTCCATGGAGAACCAGTCACCCATGCGCTTTCCGGCGTTGTTGCTGCGGTTCGCGACGTCGCCGTAGACCGCGAGATCACCGACGGCGGCAACCCGCTTGGTGTAGCCCCCGGCAAGCCAGTGGATCACGTCGATGTCGTGGGCGCCTTTTTGGAGCAGAAGCGAGGTGACGTTGGCGCGCTGGGCATGCCAATCCTTGAAGTAATAGTCACCACCGTGACCCACGAAGTGACGGCACCAAACAGCCTTGACCTCGCCGATCCTGCCGTCCTCGATGAGTTGGCGCATCTGTACTACAACCGGCATGTGCCGCATGTTGTGGCCCACGTACAAGCGCGTGCCGGTTTCGTAGGCCGTTGCCAGGATCCGGTCCGCAGCCTCAATGGTGATGTCGAGCGGCTTCTCGCAGAAAGTGGGGATGCCCGCCTTGAGCGTTCGGACCGCGACGGCGGCGTGCTGGTTATCGGGGGTCAGGACCAGGACGGCGTCAATCCCACTGCTCAGGAGTTCTTCCAAATCCCCGGTGACTCGGGCCGTGGGGATCCGTTCTGCAGCATCTGCCCGGCCTCGTTCGCTGAGGTCGCAGACAATGGTGACCTCAGAGCCCTGACCTGGCTTGTGGGCGTGTTTCCACAGCCCAGAACGCAGGCCGAAACCTACGATGCCAACCTTCAAATCCTTTTCCATGGTGTGCAATTTCCTTCTTCTGTTTCTTAGTAAAGTCTGATTGCGGCGCTGCGGTGCGGCGCCGATTCACGCACGAACAAGTGCCACGGGAAGTCCAGGACGTCGGGTTCCTCCGCTGCGGTGGTCTCAGCAGGGCCGGTTGCCCGCCGCAGGAGCAGCCGGGCCAGCTTGTCGAAGAAATCCACTGGACCTACGGTGCTGAGCGAGGGCGACATCCGTTCACCCTCCACAGTGTTGCCCACGCCGATGATGTCCACATCGGTGCCTACGGAAAGGCCCAAACGCTGGGCAGCGTTGATGGCGCTGACGGCGGCGAAATCCGTCGTGGCATAGATGGCAGTTGGCCGGTCCGTCATGCTGAGCACCCGGGTTGCCGCAGCGTATGCCCCTGCGCTTGTGCCATCGAACAATCCCACATAGTCCTCGCGTTCAGGAATGCCCGCATGCTCCAGTGCCTCGACATATGCCCGGTACCGGGTGCCGCCGGAGGTTCCGGCCGCCGTGGCAGGAGTCAAGCAAGCAATCCTGCGATGGCCGTGGAGCAGGTGCTCCACGGCCATGCGGCAGCCTGGCCCCGCGATGGATCGAATGACATCGAAGCCGTCCGCTGGGACCTCTTCGTCAAAAACCACCAGGGTGGTTCCATGCTCTGCCAGTTTGCGCAGGGCACCCCGCTGTTCAGGACGGACGGCGTCAACGAACACGGCATCGGCGTTGTGTGTGCCGAGCACTTTGACCCAGTCCGCGTCCCCAAGGATCATCGGTGTGATTCCCAAAGGACCGGCCGCCTTTTGCACGGCCTCGATCACGGACAAGGACCAAGGATCGGACAGCATGGTCAGCGACAGGATCACGGTATTGGTGCGCCCTGTCCGGATGGCCCGGGCAGCCTGGTTGGGACGGTACCCCAGCCGCTCCGCAGCCGCCTTGACCTTTTCCGCCGTCGGATCCGAAACGCCCGGTCCGCCGTCGCCGCGGCGACCGGACAGCACGTAGGAGACCGTGGCCGTGGACACTCCTGCCAGTTCGGCCACCATGCGGATGGTGGGCCGGACTCCGGTGGTGCTTGCTTTTGCCATGGTTCCCCCTGCTGATCTTCTTGGTCGTGGCGCGTTGGTTCGTTGTTGGTTTGAGGCTAGCTTCTGAACACCGGCACGTTGGGGTCCAACGCGGCCTGGTACTCATCGCGCATCTTGTCGCCGCCTTCGCTCTTCCAGCGCTTGACGGCATCCTTGAGTTCGTCGATCTTGGCGCGGCCGGTGATGATGTCCACCACCTTGTCGCGAAGCTGCTTGGTGATCTTCGCTCCCACCTTGGCGTTGGTGTCCGAGTACGAACCGTTAGTGGGGTTGCGCCACGCGAATTCGAGGAGCTTTTCCTCCTGCTGGCTGACGTACCGGGTGTCGTCGTCGAATCCCGGGTTGAAGATGACGTTCTCCGGGCTGGACATGATGTTCAACGCCGAGACGAGGCCTGGTGCGTTGGTGGTCCCTGTTTCGGTGCGCGCCGGGTTGCCGGAGCCATCGATCGTGTAGTCCTCGCCGAGCTCGCCAAAGTTCTTCTGCATGTACTCCACCGTGCCAAACGGCGCCGACAGGTAGTTGATGAGCGCCAGCAGTTCGCGGATCTTGCCCTCTTCGGCCTTCTTGAACGGCGTGAAACCCACCGTGCCGTAGCCCATGTCATACACAGGCTTGACCTTGCCGTCGGCACTGAAGGGAATGAGGACATCGAACTGGGCAGTCTTGTTCAGGGCACGGTAGCTGCGGATATCGTGCGGGCCCACCACAACCTGCGCGGCAACACTGCCGTTCGCCACACGGGAGCGGATGTCCGTGGCCTTGGAGTCCGGGTAGAACACGCCCGCCGCGAACATCTTGGCCGTGAACTCAACACCGGCCAGGTATTCGTCGGTTTCATACAGGTGGGTCAGGGTGCGGTCCTTGTTGACGGCCCAGCTGTTGGGGGCGCCAAACCATTCCGTGACCATGTGGAGGGCGTTGATGTAGGCCGGCTCCAGCGCATATTGCTGGTCGCCGGGACGGGTCAGTTCCTTGGCCTTCTCCAGGAATTCGTCGGCGCTGGAAGCTTCAAATCCACCAACCTTGTTCCACATGTCGTGGTTGCCCAGGTACACCTGGCCGAACGGGGTACTGGGGATGGGGGCTCCCCAGATCTTGCCGTTCACGACGGCGGTCTTCCAGGAATCGGGCTTCAGTGCGGCCAGGTTGGGGTACTCCAGCACGGCGTCACCGGAGAAGTACGGCGTCAGGTCCTGGAATTTGGCCTCCAGCATGGGGCCGACGTTGGGAATGCCCTGGTTCGGTGGAACCCACATCATGTCCGGGAGATCGTTGCTGGCCAGGACGGTGGCGAATTTGGCCGGGTAGCCGTCTCCGATGTCTTCGGCGATCTGGAGCTCCAGGTCCCCGCCGAGCTTGGCGTTGAGCCGCTGCCAGAAGGGGTTGTCCTTCAAGCCCGGGCTCATGGTGTCGAAGGTTTCGGTCAGGCCGGTCACCTTGCCCTTGAGCGGCTGCGTCTTCACGGACTGCACAGCAGTGGGCAGCTTGAAGTAGCCGGCTTGGAGGCCCTTGGCGTTGCCCGCGATGTCCGGGGTGACGCCGGTGAATTCCTTATACGTGGGCAACTTGACCGTCGCGGAGGCAGCGGCGCCTCCGTTGCTCGCGGTTCCGCCACCACCGCAGGCGGACAGGCCTGCAGCGGTCACGGCCAGGCCTGCGAGGCCAAGGAAACCGCGGCGGCTGAATCCAGCCTGAGAGGTAGTGCTCGTCATGGCATAACCCTTTCTGGTTACTTGCTTTTCTGTGAGGTTTGAGTGCTTTGGGGTATTTTCTGGACTTCGGGAGGGAGTTAGCCCTTGACGGCGCCGGTGATGACGCCCTTGGCAAAGTGCTTTTGGAGGAACGGGTAGACCATCAGGATCGGGACCAACGCCACGACAACTACGGCCATCTGGATGGACTGCGGCGGAGGGGTGGTGGTGATTCCCAGTTGGTCCGCCGCACCACTGCCCTGGACCACGAAGTTGCGGAGCAGCAATTGGATGGGCCACTTGCTGTGATCGTTGATATAGAGCAGGGCGTTGAAGAACGAGTTCCAGAACCCGACGGCGTAGAACAGCCCGACGACGGCGATCACGGGTTTGGACAGTGGCATCACGATGCGCCACAGGATTTGCCAGTCGTTGGCGCCGTCGATCCTGGCACTTTCGATCAGTTCGCCCGGGATGTTCATGAAGAACGATCGCATCACCACAAAGTTGAAGGCTCCAAAGATGCCCGGAAGAATCAGGGACCACAAGGAATCGAGCAGGCCCAGTTGACGGATCATCAGGAACGACGGGATCAGGCCAGGCGCAAACAGGAGCGTAAACAGGACAGCCAGAATCACGGGACGGCCAAAGAGCACCGTGCGGCTGGTGGCGTACGCCATGGTGATGGTCACGAACAGGGCCAGGATGGTGCCGACCGCGGTGACCAGCATGCTGACACCCAGTGACTGAAGCACCATGGGGCCCTTGAAGATGGTGGCGTAGGCCTCCAGCGTGGGACGCTCGGGCCAGAGAACAAAGCCGCCTGCCTTCACCAGTTGTTCGGTGTCAGCGAGGGACGTGGACACCACCAGCAGGATGGGCGTGAGGATGGACAAGCTGAAGACGATCAGTACTATCGCTTTGATCGTTTGGTAGAGGGCGGAAGGCTTCTCCTTCCACACCGGGCGCTTGGGGTTGTAAGTAAGCTCCCGGGATTTCCTGGTAAAAAGTGTTGTTGCCATGGGGTTCTCCTTGTGCGGCAGGCGCGCGGGTCAGCGTGGTTGTCAGCGCACTTGTTTTGCGAAGATTCCGTCTTCGCCGAAGCGGTGGGCAAGTTTGTTGGCGCCGTAGATCAGCAGCGCGCTGACCACACCCTTGGCGAGGCCGGCTGCAGCACCCGAGCTCCAGCCACCTCCTACTACGCCGGTGTAGTAGGTGAAGGTGTCCAGCACTTCTGCGGCCCCGGCGCCTACAGCGTCGCGCTGGAGGATGAACTGTTCAAAGCCGACTGAGAGGATGTCGCCGATGCGCAGGATCAGCAGGAGCACGATCACGGGCCTCAACCCGGGAAGGGTGATGTGCCACATCCGGCGCCAGCGACCGGCACCATCAGCTGCCGCAGCTTCGTAGAGCGAAGCGTCGATGCTGGCCAGGGCTGCAAGGAAGATGATCATGGCCCAGCCGGCGTCTTTCCAGATCATCTGGACGACCACCATCACGGGGAAGGTTTCCGGGTTGGTCATGAAGGGAATGGGATCCATGCCCCAGTCCCTCAGCAGGTTGTTGACGAAACCAGCGCCGCCCAACATCTGCTGGAAGAACGCGATGACAAGCACCCAGGAAAGGAAGTGGGGCAGGTAGGCGATGCTCTGGAAAATGCGGCGAACCCGCGTACTGATGAGGGAATCCACGATCAGCGCCAGGACCAGCGGCACCGGGAACAGGAAGACCAACTGCCACGCGGCCAGGTACAGGGTGTTCCAGAACGCGTGGATGAAGTCCGGATTCCCGAACAGATCCACGAAGTTCTGCCAGCCGACCCACAAGCTGTCTCCGATGCCCAAGTACGGCTGGTAGTCCTGGAACGCGATGACGTTGCCCAGGATGGGGATGTAGAAGAAGAGCAGCAGGAAGGCCACACCCGGGACCATCATGAGCAGCATCTGCTTGTCGCGTCGCAGGCGGGACCGGAAACTCTGCTGCGGGGGCTTGCTCCGTTTCCGATTCTTTGAGCCGGCCCCAGGGGCGCTCCCCCGTGCCGGCGCCGCGACCCGGCGGGCTTCGGGCTGTGCCGGAGCCTGTTCCGTCGTCGAGTTCATGCTGTCTCCTCAAGTGCCGAGCCGGAACCATCAATGTGATCCAAGCCACGCTCGTTAACCGTTTAACAAACCATAAGTGACCCGCATCTCTTTTTGCAAGATCATGATCGAAACTGAGTGCAGAAATCACTTTTCGTCACTTCGGGTTGGGGTGGGGGTTGGCTTCTGGGGCGAGGGGGTGGGCCACGGGTTCGTCAATGTGGCCCCGCACCCGTTCCCGCCATCCGCACCACTACGGACTGGTGCATCTGGCG
This sequence comes from Arthrobacter sp. WCS2018Hpa-7, assembly GCF_031843805.1. Taxonomy (NCBI): domain Bacteria; kingdom Bacillati; phylum Actinomycetota; class Actinomycetes; order Micrococcales; family Micrococcaceae; genus Arthrobacter; species Arthrobacter sp. WCS2018Hpa-7. The sequence goes on along the minus strand of NZ_JAVTJB010000017.1, from coordinate 78,228 downwards.
GAAAGTGGTGCGCCACCGGCGAAGAAGTGGTGCGCGGGGTGGGAAGTGGTGCGCCACCGGCGAAGAAGTGGTGCGCGGGGTGGGAAGTGGTGCGAGGTGTGTGGCGGGGGTGGGCTGGCTTCTGGTGCAGAGTGCGCCACGGGTTCGTCACTGTGGCCCCGCACCCGTTCACGCCATCCGCACCACTACGGACTGGTGCATTTGGCGGAAAGTGGTGCGCCACCGGCTAAGAAGTGGTGCGCGGGGCGGAAGGTGGTGCGTGGTTGAGGTGGGTGCAAGGAACGAGCGTGTGGCAGGCCACCGGACCCCGCTAAAGTACAAGCAGTTGGTTTTCAGACAGAAGGTGGACATGGCAGATTGCTGCAGCCCGGGCGCCGGCGCCAGGGAACATTCGACGCCGGGGCTGACGCTCCCCCTGCGCGCGGTGGGGGGACACCCGACCAGCGGCCCAGCCGGGACCACCCCGACCACCCCGACCACCCAGAACAACCAGAACAACCAGGCCAGCGACGTCCAAATCCCCGGCGGGACGTTCACCATGGGCGATCCCTTCAACGAGGGCTATGAAGGCGATGGCGAATCACCGCTGCACGAGGTCGCGGTGTCCCCCTTCCGGATCAGCGCCACAACAGTGACCAACCAGGAATTCGCGGAGTTCGTCAACGCCACCGGCCACCGCACCGAATCGGAAATCTTTGGAACATCAGCCGTGTTCCACCTCGCCGTGAAAGCCGAGCCACATGGGATTCTCAACCGGGTCAACAACGTCCCGTGGTGGCTTAATGTCCGTGGCGCCGACTGGGCGCACCCGGCCGGGCCCCTCTCGAACTGGGAAAACACCCCGGACCACCCGGTGACCCACGTGTCGCACAACGATGCCCTCGCGTATTGCGAATGGGCCGGCCGACGCCTACCGACGGAAGCCGAGTGGGAATACGCGGCCCGCGGCGGGGTACCAGGACGGCGCTACCCGTGGGGCAACGAGCTCCACAACAACACATCAGGCACCGCCGCGCACAACTGCAATATCTGGCAAGGCGATTTCCCGTCCTGCAACACCGAAGACGACGGCTACCTCACCACCGCGCCCGCCAAGTCCTTCAGCCCCAACGGCTACGGGCTCTACCAAACCAGCGGGAATGTGTGGGAATGGTGCAGCGACTGGTTCCTGCCCAAGTACTACAAGACCTGCCTCGCGCAGGGAACAGTCGAGGACCCGCAGGGGCCCACTATCGGCCGGGGCCGGGTGATGCGCGGTGGCTCGTACCTCTGCCACGACTCCTACTGCAACCGCTATCGCCTGGCTGCCCGGAGCTCGAACACTCCGGACTCAGCCAGCGGCAACTTGGGCTTCAGAACTGTAGCCCTGTAACTATTTGGGGCCGTGGCCTCTGTGCCCGTGACCACCCTTGAGGCCGGCCGGCAGTTGGCCGGCCACCACCCTGGCAGCCATCACTGTATCGCCCTCCCGGGTGCCGCTGATGCGCAGCGTATCGCCGGACTTGAGGTCGGCAACCGTGGCCGACGGCAGCGATGGCTTGCCCTTGCCGTTTCGAAGCTCTGAAAGGTCGGCGGGCACCTTGGTGATTCGCGTATCCGCGTTGATCGAATAGCGTTGCGTAAAACCGTCATCGCTCTTCACGGTCATCTGGTTTTCGCCAACCGATTCAAGGGTTCCGGTCTGTGTGACCACAGTGCGGTACGTCCCGTCCTGCTGCTTCACCACGTGCTCGCCGTGAATTGCTTGGCCTCGGCCCTCGGCGGATTTGGCTTTCGCTGACACAGAGGGGCCGGGTGACGGAGAAACGCTCGACGGCGAGGGGCTGGGTTGGGTGCCTGCCCATACAGCGGCGGCCCCGCCGCCGGTCAGGGCGACGGCGATCCCGCCGGCAAGGAGGGCCTTTCGGAGGCCCGGTGAGAGTGTGGCCATGCATCCATTGTGCGCCCAAAAAGCAAAGTAGGCCGCAGTAAGACTGCGGCCTACTTTGATGGGACGAACGGTTGTTAGCCCTCGACGCCGAGCTTCTCCAGGATGAGTTCACGGACACGTCCAGCGTCAGCCTGGCCGCGGGTAGCCTTCATGACGCCGCCAACAATCGCGCCGATGGCCTGGACCTTGCCGCCTCGGATCTTCTCGGCGACATCCGGCTGTGCTGCCAGTGCTGCGTCGATGGCTTCCAAGAGGGGGCCGTCGTCGGACACAACCGCAAGGCCGCGCTTCTCGACGATCTCCGCCGGGGTTCCTTCGCCGGCGAGGACGCCGTCCAGGACCTGGGTGGCCATCTTGTTGTTGATCTTGCCGTCTTCTACGAGCTTGTTCAGCTCCACGATGACCTGCGGCGTGACACCGAGCTCGGAAGGATCGACGTCGGCCACCTTGGCGCGGCCCACGATCTCACCCATCCACCACTTACGGGCGACATCGGCGGAAGCACCGGCCGCAATGGTCTCCTCGATGGAATGCATGACTCCGGCGTTGACCACATCCCGGAATTCCAGATCCGAGTAGCCCCAAGCTTCCTTGAGGCGCTTCCGGCGCTCGGCCGGCGGCTCGGGAAGGGTAGCGCGGAGCTCCTCCACCCACTCACGGGAGGCGACGACGGGAACCAAATCCGGCTCCGGGAAGTAGCGGTAATCGTCAGCGTCGGACTTGGGCCGGCCGGACGTCGTCGAACGCGTGTCCTCATGCCAGTGGCGCGTCTCCTGGATGACCGGCTCGCCGGAATCCAGGACGGCAGCGTGGCGCTGGATCTCGTAGCGGACGGCATGTTCGACGGCGCGCAGCGAGTTCACGTTCTTGGTTTCCGAACGGATACCAAATCGTTCCCGGCCGTGCGGGCGCAGGGAAACGTTGGCGTCGCAACGCACGTTGCCGCGTTCCATCTTGGCATCGGAAACACCAAGGTTCTTCACGATCTCGCGAACAGCTGCGACGTACGCCTTGGCCAGTTCTGGCGCACGGCTGCCGGCACCCTCGATAGGCTTGGTGACGATTTCCACCAGCGGTACACCCGAACGGTTGTAATCCACCAGCGAGTAGTCGGCACCCTGGATGCGGCCCGCAGCGCCACCCATGTGGGTCAGCTTGCCGGCGTCTTCCTCCATGTGGGCGCGTTCGATCTCAACGCGGAAGACCGTGCCGTCCTCCAGCTCGACGTCGAGGTACCCGTCGTAGGCGATCGGCTCGTCGTACTGCGAGGTCTGGAAGTTCTTGGGGGTGTCCGGGTAGAAGTAGTTCTTCCGGGCGAAGCGGCAGGACTCGGCGATCTTGCAGTTCAAAGCAAGGCCGATCTTGATGGAGGACTCCACGGCCGTCTTGTTCACTACCGGCAAGACGCCGGGCATGCCCAGATCAACCTCGTTGACGTTGGTGTTCGGCTCGTCACCGAAGACGTTCGGTGCGGAGGAGAACATCTTGGTCTTGGTGTTGAGTTCCACGTGGACCTCGAACCCCAGGACGGGATCGTACTTCTCCATGGCCTCTTCGAAGCTCAGGGTTGCGTCGACGGACATTAGTTGGAACCTCCGGCGGTGGTTGAAGCTGAACTGAGCTCAGGCGCCTGCGCAAGCATCGGACCGCCCCACTTCTCTTCGAGCATGGATTCGAGGACCGCACCAACGCGGTACAGGCGGGCATCCTGGCGGGCAGGAGCCAGCAACTGGATGCCAACGGGCAGGCCGTCTTCGTCCGCCAGGCCGCCCGGCAGGGACAACCCGGGGATGCCAGCGAGGTTGGCGGGGATGGTGGCGACGTCGTTCAGGTACATCGCCAGAGGATCGTCCAGCTTCTCCCCCAGCTTGAACGCCGTGGTGGGCGCCGTCGGGGAGATCAGGACATCGGCCTTCGCAAAAGCTGCGTCGAAGTCACGCTGGATCAGCGTGCGGACCTTCTGGGCGGAGCCGTAGTAAGCGTCGTAGTAACCGGCGCTCAGTGCGTAGGTGCCCAGGATGATGCGGCGCTTCACTTCTTCGCCGAAGCCTGCGGCACGGGTAGCACCCATAACGCGCTCGATGGTCATGGGACCGTCCTTGGGCAAGACTCGCATGCCGAAGCGCACGCCGTCGAACTTGGCCAGGTTGCTGGACACCTCGGACGGCATGATCAGGTAGTAGGCGCCCAGGGCGTACTTCAGGTTGGGACAGGAAACCTCAACGATTTCAGCGCCGGCATCCTTCAGCAGCTGAAGCGACTCGTTGAAACGGTTCTCGACGCCGGCCTGGTAGCCCTCGCCGTGAAGTTCCTTGACGATGCCGATCTTCATGCCCGCAACATTGCCAACCCGGGCAGCAGCAACAAGATCGTTGAACGGATCGGTCAGCGACGTGGAGTCGAAGGGGTCGTGGCCGCCGATGACTTCCTGCAGCAGCGCCGAGTCCAAGACCGTGCGGGAAACCGGGCCGATCTGGTCCAGCGACGACGCCATGGCAATGGCACCGTAGCGGGAAACAGCACCGTAGGTCGGCTTCACGCCAACAGTTCCGGTGACGGCACCCGGCTGGCGGATCGAGCCGCCGGTATCGGTACCGAGCGCCAGCGGCGCTTCGAAAGCGGCGACGGCGGCAGCGGAGCCACCGCCCGAACCGCCGGGAATGCGGTCCAGGTCCCACGGGTTGCGGGTAGGGCCGTACGCCGAGTGCTCCGTGGAGGAACCCATGGCGAATTCGTCCAGGTTGGTCTTGCCCAGGATGGGCATCTTGGCCGCGCGCAGCTTCTTCACCACGGTGGCGTCGTACGGGCTGTGCCAGCCCTCGAGGATCTTCGAACCAGCCGTCGTCGGCTGGCCGATCGTGACGATGAGGTCCTTGACCGCGATCGGCACACCGGCGAGGGCGTGCAGTTCTTCGGCAGCGGAACCACCGGCCGCGCGGGCAGCGTCGACCTCGGCTGCAACAGCCAAAGCCTCTTCGCTATTAACGTGCAGGAAGGCGTTAACCTGACCATCGACGTCGGCAATACGGTCAAGATGCGCCTGCGTCACTTCGACGGCGGTAACCTCGCGCGAAGCCAGCTTGGCAGCGAGATCGGCAGCAGAGTGGCGGATGAGTTCGTTCTTCTGTTCAGTCATGTGATTAGCCCTCATCCAGGATTGCCGGGACCTTGAAACGGTTCTCGTAAGCATCCGGAGCGCCGGACAATGCCTGCTCAGCCGTGAACGTGTGGCCCACAACGTCCTCGCGGAACACATTGGTCAACGGAATCGGGTGCGACGTCGCCGGGACATCATCCCCCGCAGCTTCGCTCACGCTCTTGACCGAATCCACAATGACAGCAAGCTCAACAGCCATCCTGTCCAGTTCTTCGGCACTCATTTCAATGTGAGCCAGACGCGCAAGATGCGCGACGTCGTCACGGTTGATCGCAGCCATGGATCTCCCCTGCAAAGTTCAAATGGTTTTCCGAACCAGTCTACTTGGCTTGGGTGCGCCGGTCAGACGCTACACCCGCGAGCCATCCTCCGCGTGCTCGCTCGTTCCTCGCTTAGACGCACGCTTCCGGATGCCTCCCGGCCTTCGCAGCTGTCCGGAGCATAAACCCCAACGAGACAGCCGGGCGGACCATTTGCGCTCAGCTGTCTCGTTGGGGTTTGGATGGGTCAGCCGATGCCGATTGCTCCGGTCAGGACTCCGACTGCCAGCATGACCACCGAGACAACTGCCGTGCGCCAGAGGACCTTCTTGTGGTGGTCGCCCAGGTCTACCTTGGCCAAAGAGACCAACAAGAGGATCGCGGGAACCAGCGGGCTCTGCAGGTGGAACGGCTGCCCGGTGATGGAGGCGCGGGCCATATCCACTGCATCTACGCCATAGTGCGCTGCGGTTTCGGAGAGGACCGGAAGGACACCGAAGTAGAAGGCGTCGTTGCTCATGAAGAAGGTCATGGGGATACTGAGCAGCCCGGTGATGATCGCCATGAACGGACCCATGTCCGCGGGGATGATCTGGACCAGCCACTCGGACATCGCCTTGACCATGCCGGTGCCGTTGAGGACGCCTGTGAGGACTGCGGCGGCCATGACCATGCTGACGACGGCCACGATGGACGGTGCGTGGGCGATCAGCTGGGCGCCTTGGTCCTTGACCTTGGGGAAGTTGACCAGCAGGGCGATCGCGGAGCCCACCATGAACACGAACGGCAGCGGAACGATGTTGGCGACCAGGACAACCATGACGGCGACCGTCAGGCCCAGGTTGAACCAGAACAGCTTGGGACGAAGGGTGGAGCGGTTGGGGTCCAGCGCGGTGTCCGCCATGGCGGTGTCGTGATCGTCCACCAGCGTGGCAGGGTCTTCGAGAACCGCGACGCCGGAACCTCCGCCGGTTCCCGGCTTGCCTGCGGTTGAACCGTTGCGGCCAAAGCCGAAGCGGCCGGCGCCGAAGCGGCCGGCGCCGAAGCCTGAACCCGGGCCGGAACCTGCGGCGACAGAACCGCCGCGGCCGGTGCCGCCGTCGAACGCTTCGGAAGGATCGGCGACGTCGCCCCAAATTTCGGGGGCAGTGGTGCGGAGGCGGTTGCGTTCCTGCAGACCGAGCAGCCAGGCGAAGACCAGGACAACGATGAGGCCAACGATGAGGGACGGGACCATGGGGACGAAGACGTCATTGACATCGAGGTTCAGGGCGGTCGCAGCGCGGGCGGTGGGCCCGCCCCACGGGAGGATGTTCATGGTGCCGTTGGCCAGGCCCGCGACGCAGGTGAGGACTACAGGGCTCATCTTGAGTCGCAAGTACACCGGGAGCATGGCTGCAGTGGTGAGGATGAAGGTGGTGGAGCCGTCGCCGTCCAAGGAGACGGCCGCTGCCAGGATGGCGGTGCCGAGGACAACCTTGGCGGGGTCGTTACCCAGCTTGCGCAGGATGAACTTCACCAGGGGGTCGAACAGTCCGACGTCGATCATCAGGCCGAAGTAGATGATGGCGAACATGAGGAGCGCGGCCGTGGAAGTCATGGACTTCATCGAGTCCATCACCATGTCGCCGATGCCGAGGCCCGCACCGGCAAAAAGGCCGAAGACGGTAGGGACGATGATCAGCGCCAGGACCGGCGTCAATTTTTTGGTCATGATCAGGACCATGAATACCGCAATCATTGCGAATCCAAGCAAAACCAGCACGGCCGGCTCCTTACTACTGTGAATGGCGCCACGTCGGTGTGATGCGCACTACAGACGATATGGTGGCGCCGGTCACGGCGAGGGGTTTCCGGGAATTGTTGGGAATACTGCTCGTTGCGAACGTTTTGCGCATTGTGCTCAGTGATTCAATGGATCATGCGGTTTTCCACCCAGACCCTTCTCCTCCAACTGGGGGTTGTCCTGCTGGTGGTCCTGCTCAGCGGAACGGTCCACGCCTGGCTGGTGTACGAGCGGATCGGCACCGAAGCCGAGAACCAGGCGCTCACCCTTGCCAGGACGGTCGCCGCGGATCCCAGCATCAGGTCCGGCGTCCAAGTCATCAGCAAAGAAGAGGGAACACCTCCCCCGGAAGTCCTCGCCGTCGGCCCCCTGCAAGCGGCGGCCGAGGCGGTGCGGGCACGCACCGGCGCTTTGTTCGTGGTCATCACGGACGAAACCGGGCTCAGGCTGGCCCACCCGGAGACCGCGCGGCTGGGTGAACGCGTCAGCACGGACCCTTCGGTGGCACTGGGCGGTGAGGAAATCACTACCCGCAACACCGGCACTTTGGGACCATCGGCCGGCGCAAAGGTGCCCGTGTACTCCCCGGACACCTCCGGGGCAATCGTGGGCGAAGTCAGCGTGGGCTATTCCGTGGAGTCTCTCAGCAACAGCCTGGCCCGCGACATCGTACCCATAGCCCTCACCGCTGGTGGAGCTTTGCTTGCCGGCGTCCTGGCCTCGTTCTTGCTCCGCCGCAGGCTGCAGCGGCTCACCCTCGGCCTTGAGCCCGAGGAAATCAGCACCCTCGTCCACGACCAAGTCGCAGTACTCCAAGGCGTCGACGACGGCGTGATCGGTATCGCGGCGGACGGGCGCATCTCTGTGTTCAACGCCGCAGCCGCCAGGCTCTTGGACGTGCCCGATGCCACAGGACAGGACTGGGCGTCCGCCGCTGTTCCCGGACAACTCAAGCAGCTCACCCAGCCCGCAGCACGTGACGCGGAGGCTGTGGAAGTTGTCGCCGGCGGAAGAGTTCTGGTGGCAAGCGCGCGCAAAGCCTGGCATCGCAAGGAAGACCTTGGCTGGGTGGTCATGCTCCGCGACCGCACGGAATTGCAGCAACTCACCCGCCAACTCGACGCCGTGGGAACCATGTCCACGGCCCTCCGCGCCCAGCGCCACGAGTTCGCCAACCAACTCCACACGATCGCCGGTTTCATGAGCATCGGCCAGTACGAATCGGCCAAGGAATACCTGGCCCGGATCTCCGCAACGGGCCCGCTCAAGTTCCCTGTGGAGCAGGCTGAACTCCTCCAGGACGCGTACTTGCAGGCGTTTGTTGGCGCCAAGGGCGTGGAGGCTTCGGAGCGCGGTGTGGCCCTGCGCGTCGGCCCCGAAACCCTGGTCCGTGGGCACGTGGCCGATCCCCAGGACGTGACCACAGTGCTCGGCAACCTGATCGACAACGCGGTGAGCGCCGCCGTCGTCGGCTCCGCAGCGGACCGCTGGGTGGAGGTCGAACTTTTGGACGAGGCCACCACAACGGGCGGGACCTTGCACATCGTGGTGGGAGACTCGGGCGACGGTTTGGGGAGCCTTGAACCCGAGGAGGTCTTCGCAGAAGGATTCACGACGTCGGAACAACCGGTACGCTCGGGGGCTGGACAAGGTTTGGGGCTGGCGTTGGTGCGGCAGCTGGCGCGAAGGCGCGGCGGCGACGTCCGGGTTTTGGAGTCCGGCAGCCACGGCGGTCCGGGGGCGGTGTTCATGGCAACCATCCCCGGCGTCATGGATTCCGCGGAGCATGCGGGCACGGGGGCCGACTCGACGTTGAGGAAGGACAGCAGTGGCTGAGGATTTGAGGGTATTGATCGTGGACGACGATTTCCACGTGGCAAGGCTCCATGCCGCCTATGTGGATTCCGTGGCCGGGTTCATGGCCTTGGCGCCGGCGGGCTCTGTGTCCCAAGCCCTGCAGGCGATCCATAGCCTCCGCCCGGACCTGGTGCTGCTGGACGTGTATTTGCCCGATGGCTCCGGCCTGGACCTGCTGGGCCAGTTGGACGTCGACGCCGTCATGCTCACCGCGGCCTCGGACGCACAATCCATCAAGGTTGCCCTTCGCCGTGGCGCGCTGGGGTACATGCTCAAGCCCTTCACCGCGGAGTCCCTGTCCCAGCAACTCCGGTCCTACGCACGGTATCGCCGCATCCTCAGTCAGCAAACAGCGGTTGACCAGACCACCATTGAACGCGCCAAGCGCTCCCTGATCCCCGGTGACGTCACCCCGGCCGCGAAACCCCGCTCGGCAACCGAGGCGGCCGTCCTGGAATCCTTGCTTCCCGGCGAGCAGTATTCAGCTGCCGAGGTGGCGGAACGGGTTGGCGTTTCCCGGGCAACAGCGCAACGGTACCTGTCCTCGCTCGCGGACGATGGCGCCGTCGAAATCCAGCTGCGCTACGGAACTACGGGCCGGCCGGAACACCGCTACGGCGTCCCGGCCTGACCCAAGTAAGTAGGATTTGTGCGCGTTTTGACGGCTCACAACGCGCACAAATGCTACTTAGTTGGGTGCGCTACGCGGACTTCTGCGCCACGAGCTCGATCTCCACCAGCATCTCCGGGTCAAGGAATGGCAGGACGTGGACCAGGGCCAGTGTCGGACGGATTTCGCCGAACACCTCTCCGTGCGCGCGGCCGGCGTCTTCCCACTTGCTGATGTCCGTCAGGTACAGCTTGGACTGAACCACATCCTCGTAGGAGAAGCCCGCTTCTTCCAGGACGGCACCGAGCTTCTCGAGGATGTATTTGGTCTGCGAGTAGAAATCTTCGCCAACGATGCCCTCTGGCCCGGAGGCAGCCGTAGCCGAAATGAAGAGGGTGTTGTCCACCTGGACTGCGCGGGAGTATCCAAGGGTCTGTTCCCAGACCGAGCCCGTGCCGAATGTCTTGCGCATGCCGCGCCTTCCTGTCGCTTTCGCACGGTCCGGTGACCGGCGTTTACGAAGGAAACTTTATGACTGCGGAAGGTCCAGCCGGTAAACGAACAACTTTATGTCGGTACCGGGGACAAACCAGTCACGATGCGGTGCGCGGTCGAAGCCGGTGCGAGCGTAGAGGGCGTTGGCACTTTCCCACGTCGCGCCGGTAGTCAGCGAAACGGCCTTGATACCGTCCATGGCCTTGGCCTGGTCGACGACGGCCTGCACCAGGGCGCGGCCGGCACCGGAGCGCTGGACAGCCGGATCCACCACGAGGGTCCGCAGTTCCAGTTCATCGTCCAGGCCGATATCCGAGAAGCCGCCACCGGCAGGAGCAGCCGTCACGGAACCGATGACTTCCCCGTTGCGTTCTGCCACCAGGATCTCTGCGTGCTCCGCGCGTCCGGCCACGTCCTGGAGCTTCTGGAGGTACGGGTGATCGGCGTCGCCGTAGTACCCCGCGGTGACGTAGGACTCCTGCGTAATGCGGGCAACGGCGTCGTAGTCTTCGGGCAGGGCGGGACGGACGGTAATCGGCGAAAGCACCTACCAATGGTAGTCGGGTTCCCATCACCTACTGCGCCAAAGGGGCCTTTCCGTGATCGAACTATCAGTCACGTTCGGAACGCACGACGCCGGATGGTTGCCTCGCGCTGTTCGCCTGCGGAGCCGGCGGGCTCGGTTTGTGTTGCCTCCCGTGGCGTCGGATGGAGCCGCGTTGCGTGCCGTGAACCCCGGTTTCGTGCTGTTGCGGGGACATGTCGAAACGCTGGCGCGGGGTATCGCAGGCGTGTTTGAGTTGCACCACGGCGAACAACTGACGCCCTCACCACCGTGAAACTTTGTGGATGCAGAACAGGAGGAACCGATGCCCGCCACCGATGACCGCACACGCGTCACGCAGGCTCACTCCTGCTGTCCACCCCGCCTTCAGAACTAAGCGATCTCCACCGCTGCCCCCGTTCGATGCCTTTGGCTCCGGGCAGCCAGCGAAACACTTCCGCACCTGAAAGGCTTGACATGTCCTCCGCGCCCCTTCGCGCCCAAAAACACCCCACGACTCCACCCGGCCGCCGCCACGTCCTCGCCGCCCTCCTCGCCATCCCAGCGCTGAGCCTGCTCACCGCCTGCGGCGGAGCAGCAACAGCCGGCGGCGAGGCCACACAGGCCGCCCAAGTCACTGCGCCGCTGGCAACCACTGTCCCCGACGGCACCACCCTGGTAGTCGGCGATCCCACGGTGCAGGCCGCCCTGGAGCTCTCCGGCCTGGACAAGAAGCTCAGCTTCCCGGTGAAATTTGCCAACGTTTCCGGCGGTCCGGCCACCACTGAAGCGTTCCGTGCCAATGCCCTTGACGTAGGCTCCGTGGCTGATATCCCTCCGATCCACGCCACGTGGACCGGGCTGGACGTCCGCATCATCGCCAGCGTCTACCGCCAGGATGCCGTGAACCACCCGCTGTATGAACTGGGCATCGCCCCGGACACCGGCATCACCGACCTTCAGGGTCTCCGCGGCAAGAAGATCGCGTACAGCCCGGGACAGGCGCAAGGCGCCCTGGTCCTGCGCATCCTTGAAAAGGCAGGGCTCCAACACGGCGACGTGAAGCTGGTGGAACTGCCCAGCACCGGCGATACCTACTCCACCGCCCTGTCCAGCAAACAGGTTGACGCGGCACCATTGGGCGGCGTCCAGATCAAGCGCTATCTCGCCAAGTATGGGGGCGACGGCGGAACCACCTTGCGGCACGGCCTGCGCGACGACCCCGGTCACCTCTATGCACCGGCTTCGGTGCTGGATGACCCAGCCAAGGCCGCAGCCCTTGCCGAATACGTCGATCTCTGGGGACAAGCCCAGCGCTGGATCCAGGACCACCCCAAAGAATGGCTGGAGGGCTACTACGTGAAGAACCAAGGGCTCTCCGCCGAGGACGGCCAGTATCTGATCGATGCTGCCGGCGAGCGCGACCTTCCGACGTCCTGGACCGATGCGATTGCCCGACACCAGCAAACCATCGACCTCCTCTCAAGCGAGCAAAAGAAGCCGAAGCTGGACGCTGCCAAGCTGTATGACCTTCGCTTTGAGGCCATCGCCGGGACGTCGTACGCCGCCGGGAAGGGGGCATAGCCATGACCACCACTACCGCCCGGCGGGCCACCGCCACTGCTCCCCCGCCGAAGGTCGACGCCGGAACTCATCAGAGTGTCGTCGTCGAACCCCATCTTGACCCGGCCTTCCAGGGAAGGCCCGATGTCCGTCCCACGAGCCGCCGGCTCGGCCCTGGCCCACGCCGCCGCTTTGCCGGTTTGGTGGGCCCCGCCGCACTGGTGCTGTTGTGGGTCATCGCCTCGGCTACAGGCGTTCTGGACCCGCGTATCCTGTCCGAGCCATGGACCGTGGTGTCCACGGCGGGCGAACTGATCGCAGACGGGCGGCTGCAGGAGAACCTCGCCATTTCCGCCCAACGCGCAGGCTTGGGACTGTTCTTCGGCATCGTGGTGGGCGCTGTCCTTGCGGTCCTGTCCGGGCTGAGCCGAGTGGGCGAATCATTGATCGATGGTCCGGTGCAGATCAAGCGCGCCATCCCGGGCCTTGCTTTGATCCCGCTCCTGATCCTCTGGTTCGGCATCGACGAAACCATGAAGGTCCTCACCATCACGCTGGGCGTGTTTGTCCCCATCTACCTCCAGACCCATGCCGGGTTGCGCGGCATAGACCTTCGGTACGTCGAACTGGCGCAAACCGTTGGCCTCAGCCGGGCGGGATTCATCCGCCGCGTGGTACTGCCGGGAGCATTGCCGGGGTTCTTTCTTGGCCTCCGCTTCGCCGTCACGGGAGCCTGGGTGTCGCTGGTGGTGGTGGAGCAGATCAATTCAACCAGCGGCATCGGCTACATGATGGAGCTCGCCCGCACCTACGGCCAAACCAACATCATCGTCCTTGGCCTGGCCGTCTATGGCGTCCTGGGCTTGCTGTCCGACGCAGCCGTCCGGCTCCTGGAACGAAAGGCACTGTCATGGCAACGCACACTGGCGGGCTGACTTCGGCGCATCCCTTCAACGAGGTCTCCGTCCGTCACCTCATCCGCAGTTTCGGACCGAAAGGCGTCCTCAACGGGGTCGACCTCGATATCGCCCCCGGCGAGTTCGTCGCCCTCCTCGGCCCGAGCGGCTGCGGCAAGAGCACCCTGCTGCGGGCCCTCGCCGGACTGGATCGTGACGTCCGCGGCAGCGGTGTGGTGAATGTCCCGGAGCAGGTGTCCGTGGTGTTCCAGGATTCCCGCCTGCTGCCGTGGGACACGGTCCTGGGTAACGTCACCTTGGGCCTCAGGGATCACGACGCCGATGCCCGCGGCCGCCGCGCACTGGCCGAAGTGGGCCTGGCCGGCCGGGAAAAGGCCTGGCCGCACGAGCTGTCCGGCGGTGAGCAGCAACGGGTCGCCCTGGCGAGGTCGCTGGTGCGTGAGCCCAAGCTGCTCCTGGCCGACGAGCCCTTCGGCGCACTCGACGCACTAACCCGCCTGAAAATGCACGCCCTGCTGAAAGATCTTGTGACCGCGCACCGCCCGGCCGTCCTGCTCGTCACCCACGACGTCGACGAAGCCATCACCCTGGCCGACCGCGTCATTGTCCTCCAAGGCGGTCGCGTTGCCCTGGAACGCAAGGCCGGGACCGACGTCGACCATTCCACGCTGAGGGGCGAACTGCTCGAAGCCCTCGGCGTCCACGCTGCTGCCTGACCCCACGTATTTCGAACCAAGGAGAACCCCATGTCTGAAACCCAGCGCCACCTCCACCTGAATGCCTTCCTTATGAGCACAGGCCACCACGAAGCGTCGTGGCGCCTGCCCGAAAGCGATCCCTTGTCCTCCACCAAAGTGGAGCACTACCAGCATCTGGCCCGCACGGCCGAACGCGGAAAGCTCGATTCCATCTTCTTCGCTGACTCCCCTGTGCTCTTTGGCGAGGTTGGGCGCCGTCCTGCCGGCAAGCTGGAACCAACCGTGCTGCTCACGGCCATCGCTGCGGCAACGCAAAGGATCGGCCTGATCGCGACCGCTTCCACCACCTACAACGATCCCTTCAACCTGGCGCGCCGTTTCGCGTCGGTGGACTGGGTCAGTGGTGGACGTGCAGGCTGGAACGTCGTGACGACGGCGGGACCGGACGCTGCGCGCAACTTCGGCGTGGATGACCAGCCGGCCCATGCCGTCCGGTACGAGCGGGCCGCCGAGTTCATAGAGGTGGCGCAGAAACTCTGGGACAGCTGGGAAGACGACGCCATCCTCGCGGACAAGGCCGAGGGCGTCTGGGGTGACGACAACAAGATCCGGGCCATCGACCATGAGGGCAAACACTTCCGCGTTCGTGGCCCACTCAATGTTCCCCGGTCACCACAGGGCCACCCGCTGATCGTGCAGGCCGGCTCTTCCGAAGACGGCAAGAAGCTGGCGGCGCAGTATGCCGAAGCCGTCTTCACCGCCCACCAGACCCTGGCCGACGCCCAAGCCTTCTACGCGGACCTGAAGTCACGTACCGCAGCTGTGGGCCGCGACCCGGAAGGCATCAAGATCCTGCCGGGGATCGTCCCGGTCATCGGATCCACGGAAGCCGAAGCCCTGAAGCTTGAGCGTGAACTGGACGAGCTCATCAAGCCCGAATACGCCCGGGAGCAGCTGGCCAAGACGTTGCGCCTGAAGCCTGAGGACCTCCCCTTGGACCGTCAACTTCCTGCTGATCTGCCCTCCGAGGACGACATTGAGGGTGCCAAGAGCCGCTACACGCTGATCGTGGAACTGGCCCGCAGGGAGCAGCTCACCGTTCGCCAGCTGATCGGACGGCTGGGTGGAGGACGCGGGCACCGCACCTTCTCCGGAACACCTGAACAGGTTGCCGACGCCATCCAGGACTGGTTCTTTGCCGGCGCCGCGGATGGCTTCAACATCATGCCGCCGGTCCTCCCCTCAGGTTTGGAGATTTTCGTGGACCAGGTGGTGCCGATCCTGCAGCAACGAGGACTGTTCCGTACGGAGTACACGGCCTCCACCTTGCGTGGACACTACGGACTGGCCCGGCCTGAGAACCGCTACGCGGGCGCCTCCGCGCAGCAGCTCACGTCCATCGGATCGGCTTTCTGAGCCTGATCCATCGCATGACGTCCTGCGCTGGCCCCTTTCAGCGCTTGGGCCAGCTCCACAATGGACCTTCCAGCGAGCCCAGGCCCTTGATCCTGGTCTCGCCAAGGTCCTTGTAGAGCTCATGTTCATGGGCGGCACCGCTCTCGCGGAGGGAACTGAGCAAGGCCTTGGAATGTGTCACCACGATCATCTGGCTGTTGGCACTGGCCTGGACAATCAGTCCGGCCAGTGCCGGCATCAGGTCAACATGGAGGCTGGTCTCGGGTTCGTTGAGGACCATGAGCTCCGGTGGACGCGGTGTCAGCAAGGCAGCGCTCAGCAGAAGGAACCGTAGGGTTCCGTCCGAAAGCTCGGCAGCCTTCATGGGACGCAGCATGCCCGGCTGACTCAGCTCCACGCTGAACCGGCCGTCGTTGACGGCAATCTCCAGGCGGCTTCCCGGAAAGGCATGGCCGACGGCGGCATCCAACTGCCGCTCGAAGCCCACCTCGCGCAATGTTTGCAGAGCAGCAGCGAGATCCTTGCCGCTGTGATGAAGCACAGGTGTGCGGGTTCCGAGCTGCGCCTGACGAGCGGGAGCGTCGGCATCCGTGCGGAAGTGATCGTAGAACCGCCATGAACGGACCGAGTCACGAACCCGCAGAACTTCCGGCGCCCTGTCCTGGTCCGAAACCTCTGTCAGCATGCTCTGGAAGGTGTCCAACCTCCTGGATAACTCTGTCCACTCGCTGCCCGGTCCGCGCAGTTTTGCCAGGCTTCCCTTCCGGTCCACCAACAGTGAGCCTGGCCGCGCCACGGGGCCGGAGAAGATCTGCTCCCGTTTTATTTCGGGGTCCAAACTGAAGGCGGAGGGCCGGGGCCTGCCGGTTTCCTGGTCGAATCCAGCACCGCCAGGCGTTGGCATCCCCAGGTCCACCAGGTATCCAAAGTCGTCACCGGAGTAACCCAACTTCAGGCTTACCGACTCACGGCGGACCGTTCCCTGCACAGGCACGTCACCACTGCGCATGGCCTTGCTGATGGACTCCGGGCCGGCCCACAGCGTGGACGCCAAACCGCCGTCGCGGGCAAGTGAACCCACCACGTGGCCGGAGTCGCCCCCGGCACACTCGGCCAACAGCCGCAACGCGCGGTACAGCGAGGACTTCCCACTGCCGTTGGCCCCGGTCACGATGTCCAGGCCATGCAACTCCATGGCGAGGTCCCGGATGGACCGGTAGTTGGCGATGGCGAGGGTTTTGATCACGGGTTGATGACTACAACGGGAATTTGCCGGACAGTTCCAAAGCACCGGCGCACATCCAGGCCGCCAAGCGGTCTTCGGTGCTGGGCCCACCGTTCAACGGGCTCTCCAACCGTGGTCTGCGCACCCAGCAACCTGCCTCTTCGGCGATCAATGCACCGGCGGAGAAATCGTGCTCGTTCAGGCCACGCTCCCCGTAGGCGTCAAACGTTCCGTCGGCCACCAGGCAGAGGTCCAGCGCAGCGGAACCGAGACGCCGGACGTCAGCAAACCCGTCCATGAGCTCAGCGAGCCCGGCCGACTGGTCTGCGCGGGTAGCGGGATCGTAGCTGAATCCCGTAGCCAGGATGAGCCCCATTCGCCCCTGGACAGGACCTGCCAAGCGTGTGGTCTCTCCACCGACCTCCAGCCAGGCTCCTTGTCCCCGGGCAGCCGAGTAGACGCGACCCAGGGCAGGCGCGTGGACCACCCCGGCCAGCCAAACGCCGTCGGAATCGGCTACGGCCACAGAGGTGGCGTAGTAGGCGATGTTCCGGATGAAGTTGGTGGTCCCGTCCAGGGGGTCAATGGACCAGCGGTACCCGGAAGGCGTGTCCGGCCTGGTGGTGCCGTGCTCCTCGCCAGTGATGGTGTCGTGGGGCCGCTCTGCAAGGATGGCTTCGCGGACAGCGTTCTCGGCAGCGACGTCAAAGGCTGTGACCCAGTCCCCGGCCTCGCCCTTGTTGGTGGTTTCGAGCCCATCGCCGCCCGTGCCGCTGACGGAACGCTGCGCGAGCACAGCAGCACCCGCCGCAGCGGCACGTTTGGCTACTGCCAGGAGCCCGTTCGCATCCGTCATTCGGAGACCGCTTCCGCCGCGTCGGCGTCAGATGCTGCGTCACCGTCAGGTGCGGCTTCGGTGTCCACTCCGGTGGTCGCGGGACCATTGGCGAGCAGTTCCCGGAACCCGTCCTCGTCCAGCACGGGAACTCCCAGCTGCTCCGCCTTGTCCAGCTTGGTGCCGGCGCTTTCGCCGGCCACCAGGTAGCTGGTCTTTTTGGATACGGAGCCAGAGGCCTTCCCGCCTCGGATAATGATGGCTTCCTTGGCTTCGTCCCGGCTGAAGTTGGGCAAAGTACCGGTAACAACAATGGTGAGGCCTTCAAGGGTGCGTGGCACGGACGTGTCCCGCTCGTCTTCCATCCGCACGCCGGCAGCTGCCCACTTGTCCACGATCTCGTTGTGCCAGTCCACGGCGAACCATTCCTGGAGTGCCACCGCAATGGTGGGACCCACACCGTCCACGTGGGCCATCTGCTCTTCCGTGGCATTCCTGATGGCGTCCATGCTGCCGAAGGCGGTAGCCAGGGCCCGCGAAGCTGTGGGACCAACGTGCCTGATGGAGAGGGCTACCAAAACACGCCAGAGCGGCTGCTTCTTGGCTTTCTCCAACTCCACAAACAGTTTCTCGGTGGTGGCCGTTGGCTTGGACGGGGACTTGGCTGTGCCCTTGGTGAAGAAGTACGGAACCAGCTCGTGCTCGCCCGTGCCCACGCCCTTGGAGCGCTTCTCCCTGCGGATCAGGACGTCGGCCAGGTCCTCGCGAGTGAGGCTGAACAGTCCCGCTTCGCTGGTCAGGGGTGGCGTCTCGGGTTCCGCCGGCTGCGTGAGGGCGATGGCAGCTTCCCACCCCAGAGCTTCAATATCGAACGCGCCACGGCCCGCGAGGTGGAACACGCGCTCACGCAGCTGCGACGGGCACGACTTCGCATTGGGGCAGCGAATGTCCACATCGCCTTCCTTCGACGGCGCCAGCGGCGTGCCACACGAAGGGCATTCGGTGGGCATCACGAATTCACGGACAGGTGGATCCTGTTTGTCACGCAGGGCCAGCACGGGGCCCACAATTTCGGGGATGACATCGCCGGCTTTTCGAAGGATCACGATGTCGCCGATCATGACGCCCTTGGCCTTGACCACGTCCTGGTTGTGCAGCGTCGCCATGCCCACCGTGGAGCCGGCCACCTTGACGGGTTCCATCAAACCGAAGGGAGTCACCCGGCCGGTACGGCCTACGTTGACGGCAATGTCCAGGAGCTTGGTGTGGACTTCTTCCGGCGGGTATTTGTACGCAGCAGCCCACCTTGGAACGCGGGAGGTGTAGCCGAGGGCCCGTTGGGTGGCGAAGTCGTCGATCTTGACCACAATGCCGTCGATCTCATGTGCGAGGTCGTGCCGGTGCTCGCCGTAGTGCCCGATGAACTCAAGGACCTCGTCAAAGGTGTCCAGGACCTTGAGGTATGGGCTGGTGGGAAGCCCCCATGCCTCAAGGAGTTTGTAGGTTTCGGACTGGCTCTTGGCTTCCAAGCCTTCGCGGGCGCCGATGCCGTGGACGTACATGCTGAGGGGCCGTTTGGCGGTTTCTGCAGGATCCTTTTGGCGCAGCGAGCCAGCGGCGGCGTTCCGGGGGTTGGCTAGCGGGGCTTTGCCGGCGGCCACGAGGGTCTCGTTGAACTCGACGAAGGCCTTGGAGGGGATAAATACCTCACCCCGGATTTCGACTTCAGAGGGATACCCGGATCCGTTGAGTTCGCGTGGGATTTCCTTGATGGTCAGGACGTTGTGGGTGATGTCCTCACCAGTTGTGCCATCGCCGCGCGTGGCCGCACGGACGAGCTTGCCTTCGCGGTAGAGGAGGTTCACGGCGAGGCCGTCGATCTTCAACTCGGTCAGCCAGGCGATGGGCGGAACGGAGTCTCCGAGCTTGGCCACGGAGGATTCTGCCTTCCGCACCCAGGCCTCAAGCTCGTCCAAGGAGAAGACGTCATCCAGGCTGTACATCCGTTGCAGGTGCTCCACGGCAGCGAACGCCGAGGAGACCTCGCCGCCTACTTCCTGCGTGGGAGAGTCATTCGAGACAAGCTCCGGGTGGAGTGCTTCCATCTCCTCCAGGCGACGGTACAGTTCGTCAAACTCGGCGTCGGATACCGTGGGTGAGTCTTCCTGGTAATAGGCATACCGGTACTTGCGGACGAGGTCGGCCAGTTGCTCGTACTCATCGCGCAAAGACTCCGAAGGTGGGGTCCCCTCCGCTTCCACGACGGCTGCAGCCGCCTGTTCGCCTGTGGTTTCTACCGGATTCGCAGTTTCTGGTGTGCTCACACGTCTATCTTGCCGCAAGCCAACGACATTTTTGCGGCGGAGCTAATGCGACGAGAGCCGGTTCTTGCTCCACAGCGCAAACGCCAGGCCGCCCAGGCCCACCAGGAGAACGCCGCCCAGGATGCCGAAAAGGCCCAGCATGTTGGGGCCGGAGATGGACGTGCTGGCCATGGCGGCGGCCTGCGTCTCCTTGCCCTTGTCCACCGGAGTGTTCCAGTTCGACGACATGGAAGGACTGGGGCTGGCTGAGCTGGGAGTCGCAGAAGGAGAGGCCGACGACGTTGCTGAGGCCACGGTCGCCTCGGGGGTGGGCGTGGGTTCGGACGGGCCCGACGCCGGACCGGTCACCCGGGGTGCCACGGTGACGAACTGGGTGACGGCAGGCTGGGGTGCCTGGACAGGCGGTTCGGGAGCGGCCGGGGCAGGTGCCGGAGCTTTCTGCGTTTCGCGGACACGGGTCGGTTCGGGCTTGGACGTGGGTTTCTTGTCCGCTTCAGGAGCCAGCGCAGGCTGGGTCGGCGACGGGTCGTCAGCTCCCTCGGTGGGGGCACAGGAGAGCTTCCCGTCGCACGGAGCAGCGTGGACGGCAGCAGCAGGCGCCAACAGCAGACCAGCGGTAAGAAGAACGGCAGGGACAACGGAGTGTCGCATAAAAGTAACCTCAGCTGGGGCGTTGGGGCGCCGCCAGTTTTCAAGAAGTTCGGGTGTTTTGTGAAATCCTCCTACATCCCCCGCGCTGCGGCAAATCCTACGTTCGGTTCTCTGGTGGCATGGCGATCTGCAGTTTGCGTACCTTGCCACGTCCAACAATGTATCCACGGCCGGGAATGAAGTCGGTGCTGATCCTGCCCAAGGAGGTGTTGAGGAGGCTGTCGCCCTCCACGTCTCCCGGGTTGAGCAACAGCCCACGGCGCCCGGACTTGAACGGCTGTGCCAAGGACCAGGCCTGGGACCAGGTGGACGTTTCAGACTCGCCCACCACCCATTGATCGGCCTTGATGGCCGCCGTGACCAGGCGGCCAACCCCTGATTCTGCCAATGTATCCGTGAACTCGGTCAGGCCCTCGATGAAAATGGCCATGCTGCCCGGGTTGTCCGAGGCTTTGTCGATCAGGTCATCCACGACATCGGAAACCTCGTCCGGGCCTACCAGCGAACGGCTCCAAATGTTCAGGGATGCAACAGCGGAACGGCGCGAGCCGATGTAGATCAGGTCTGTCCGCGGGTTGGAGCGGCGCAAGGCGTACGCCAGGGTCACCAGCGCCACCGAACGTCCGGCACCCGGAGGGCCCGCGAGGAGGAGCGAGCCCTTGGCGGCGATGGCCGCAGAACCCAATGTCTCGTCGTCGACACCAATAACGGGGTTGTCCGGAGAGCCGGTGGGCAGGATGTCCAGGTCCACCAGCTCCGGGAGGCGCTGGATTTGCGGTGCTTGCTCGAGTCCTTGACGGACCATGGCCTGGCTGAGCTTGGCCACTTCGCGCGCCTGCAGTGCCAGGTTTGAGTTGCCACCCAGCACGGCCAGCTGGACTTCGAGTCCGTCCAGCAACCCACGCCCGGGAGGAGATGCGGCGTTGAGGACATCCTTGGGGACGTCCAGGGTCATGTAGTCGTCTTCGGAGCTGAGGCGCAGGACCAACCGCTTCTGGATGGAAGCAAGGAGCGACGCCGGGACAGAGTTGGTGCGGTCACCGCTGACGACCAGGTGGATGCCCAGGGGACGTCCGTCGGTGGCCAGTGTCAGGAAGATGTCCCACAGAGCGGACAGCTTGCTGTACTCGTATCCTTCCCGGAAGGAGGACATGCCATCGACCAGGATGAAGATGCGCTTCTCGTCCGGTCGGTTGGCCAACTGCCGGTACTCCACGATCGTGGAGGCCCTGACTTCGGCGAACCGGGCAGCGCGGTCGTCGGCTACTTCCTTGAGCCAGCGGAGCAGGCGGCCAACGCGTTCGACGTCGTCGCCGTTGATGATTTCACCAACGTGCGGGAGCCCGTCCAGCATCTTCAGGCCGGAGGAACCGCAGTCGATGCCGTAAACATGCACCGGGCCACCGCGGGGTGTGACTGCGGCAGCGATGGCAATACTGCGCAGCGCAGCCGATTTTCCGGATCCACCCGTACCGTAGACGGCCATGTTGCCGTCCTTGTCCGGTTCGTAGAACACGGTGGGCTGGTCCTGGTGGGCGGGATCGTCCGCGACGCCCAACAGGAGCCGCTCATCCGTCCGCGGATTCGGGAGCTTGGAGAAGTCGTAGGTGGTGGCCAGTTCGTTGAGCCACGGCTTCCGGGGAGGCTCGATGGAGAGGACGTCCGCGGCACGGATGATGTTTTCCGTCATCCGGGCGATGTCGTTCGGCCCCGCGGGTTCTTCCTCTACTTGGGCCACCAACGGCGGTTCCCAGGTGGGCCCGGACCCGAAGGCCATCTCCACGATGTCGATTCGCGGACGCTGGGGTTTCTCGGTGGTCCAGCCACCGGCATATCCGGTCTGGAAGCCTTGGATCCGCCCGGGGCCGGTCTTCGCGGCGCCACGGCCCGGAATGGAGGGGTCGAAATAGGCGGCAGTGGGAACACCAAGAATGTCCACGGCATCCACTTCATCGGCCATGCGCAAAGCGACGCGGAGGTTGGTGTTGGCACGCAGGTTGTCTTTGATGACACCGGCGGGCCGCTGGGTGGCAAGGATCAGGTGCAGGCCCAGGGAACGGCCACGGGCAGCGACGTCCACCACGCCGTCCACGAACTCGGGAACTTCCGTAGCCAGCGCCGCAAATTCGTCCACGATGATGATCAGGTACGGTGGGGCCTCGGGATCGGCTTCGCGTTGCAACGCCAGCAGGTCCTTGGCTTTCTTGCGGTTCAGGAGCCGTTCCCGATAGTGCAGTTCGGCACGCAGGGAGGTCAGCGCACGGCGGACCAGATGCGGGGACAAGTCCGTGACCAGGCCCACGGTGTGGGGCAGGTGGAGGCAGTCCGCGAATGCTGCGCCGCCCTTGTAGTCCACGAACAGGAAGCTGACACGGTCCGGGCTGTATGCCGCGGCCATGCCCATCACCCAGGACTGGAGGAATTCGGACTTGCCGGCACCGGTGGTTCCGCCCACCAGCGCGTGGGGTCCCTCGTTCTTCAGGTCGAGGTAAAACGGTTCCACACCCTTGGAACCAACCAAAGCCCGGAGGCTGCCGCTGTCCTTGCGGTTGGGCACGGACGAGGCGTGGACCGAGTTGTTTTCCTGCCATCGCTCGGCCACAGCCTGCGGGTTGTCCATCAATTCCTTGCCGATCAACGTGGCGTAGGAAACGGCACGCGGGAGGTCGGAGTCGTCGTCGAGCGGGTTTCCGACGTCCACCAGCGGCGACATCATGCGGGCCAGCTGGGTGGCGAGGTCCGCATCGAGGCTTTCGCAGCTCACGGGATAGGTGTGGCGGCCCAGGCGGACCTGGCCTGTGGTGGTGCCGTGATCGCCGTCGACGGAAAGGAAGTCGCGGCACGCCGCGGGGAGGGACTGCACGTTGGCGGCCACCCACATGATGTGCACGCCGTAGTCCGGTCCGCGTTCCACCAAGCGCGTGAGGCGTCCGCGGTCCACGGGGGCATCGTCTTCGACGATCACCAGGACAGCGGGCACAACAGGGGCCGGGATTTCTTCGTGCTCGTTCTTGAGCCCGGGGCGATGCTGCGGACCCGGTTCCTTGGCCATGGACTCGCGCTCTTCCACGAGGCTTTCCAAGCGGGACAACAGGGCAGCACCAGCGCCAGGGCCTGCGGCGAGGTGGTCGCCGGATAACGGGCTGTGGCCTGAACCGACGTGCGGGAGCCATTGCAGCCAGTCCCAACGTTCACGGGAGCGCGCCGAGGTCAGCGAGGTCAGGACCACTTCTGCCGGCGAGTGGAGACCTACCAGTTGGAGCACCATCCCGCGGGCAACATCATCCACCACGCTGCGGTCCCCTGCCACGCCGAACGATCCGGAGGTCCGCAGTTGGGAAACAATGGGCACGCCCTCGATGACCCGGACCTGCTGAAGGCATTCCTGGATTTCCCGCATGTACTGCGGTTCGGTTTCGTTGGCGCCCGGCTCGTCGAAGGGGATGCGCGACGGCGCGGAGCCCAGCCCGAAACGGACGCCCAGGAAGTGCTGGTGCTCGGGACGGTTGGTCCACAGCAAGGGGCCAAGTTTGTAGATCGCGTCCACGGTATCGCTGACGGAGGGCGCTTCCTGGAGCCTGACGGCGCGCTCGATGTTCTGTTGCCGGTCGATGTCCTCACGGAATGCCAGCATGGCGGCCTTGAACTGCTTGTGGCCTTCCTTGGCCTGGCGCTTGCTCTGCATCTTGTGGTCTACGTAATGCCCCACGATGAACAGCGGCATCATGGCCATGAAGAGAACAGAGAGCAGGTTCTGGGTGACGGCAAAGAGCACGCCGCCCATCAGCAGCGGCGCCACCAGCATGATGTAGGGGAACGGCTGGTGCTCGGGGCGCTTCGGACCCGCCGGCGGCACGCGTTTGGGCGATTCGAACCTCGGCAGGACCCGCGGTGACCGGTTGAAGTCCACCAACGGCGACGACGGACCACCGCTGTGGTTCCGGGACAATGCCACCACACCAACGCTGGTGTCGCCCAAAGTGACCGTGTCCGAGGATTGCAGCGTCGCCCGCGTGACGGGCAACCCGTCCATGAGCAGCCCGTTGGCAGAGTTCGTATCCACGATCTCCACGGTCTCGCCCACGGTGACGCGGGCGTGACGCTTGGACGTCAGGGGGTCGGAAAGCCTGATGTCGGCGTCCCTGTCCCGGCCGATGTAGCTGGTGCCGAAAGGCAGCGAAAATTCGCGCCCGACGTCGGGCCCTGACATGACGCGCAACGTCGCCGCTGCCGGTCCCCTGTTACCGCCGTTGGCGTGGCCGTTCGAGGCAAACTGTTCACTGACCTGCGCGAGCGAGACCTTGGAACCGGGCCGCAAGCCGGACTCCAGCAAGTTGTCGGTGGGCCGCAGGACGTGTCCGGACAGGCCACCGCCAACAAACGCTTCGTCCACGCTGATGGACAGGTTCGACGGCGGTTCGGTCCCCTTGCGTACGGGGTCGGCGGCCCAGAGCTCCGTGGCGATGTCAGCAACGGTGGCACGACCATCCACCGTCACGGCGAGGTCCTTTGCTTCTGCAGGATCGCGCCGCAAGGTCAGGCGAAACTTCATCCTTCGTCGACTCCAGTCATTTTTTCAAGGAGGTGCAAATCGGCCGGGGTCACCAGATGCGAGGTCACTGCGTGCTCCACCAGGCGGGCACGGCGGTTGGTGGCGAGTTTCCCGGCACCACCGCGCAAACCAACCACTCCCACGCGGTCCAGTTTGTCGCACACGTTATCCAGCTTGCGGTTGAACCGTGTCAGGGCCCAACCCAGCCGTTTGGCGGCCTCCGCCGACGACGGAATGGCGCTGAAACCAGTGCCATCACGTCGCAGCATTGGTTCAGCCAAGGCAACGATCAGGGCCTTCTGCGAGTCCGTGAAGACCACAGGGCCAATAGTGGTGTCCCCCGCCTGGTCCTCTTCGCGGGCCTCATGCCGGAACGACGGCGTCTTCAAGTGGACGGCGAACTCATACGTCGTGGGCCCGGCCGTGAAGATCACGTTAGTGTGGCTGAAGACCAACGGGATCCTGGCACCGGGCGCAAGCCAGGCCTGCATGCCGCCCGAACCATCCGCGATGGTGGCAGACAACATGCTGCCCACATTGCTGAGCCACCACATGCCGTCGTAACGGGCGATCTGCAGGAAGCGTCGGTGAAGGTACGGGTTGTCGTCGACCTCCAGGTCGCCTTCGCGACCAATGTCAAAGACGTCTTCGTCGGATGGTTCGTACCATTCCCCACAGAAATCTATTGCTAGATCCCCCATGATCTGTGCCTCCTCAGTCGGCAATAAGTAAGTGTCATATGCCGGCTACTCTTCCAGGCAGGCGATGGAATCCGGACCGCCGGGTGATGCCGAGCCGTCAGCCCTGACGATGATGACCTGCACGCAGATTGGCTTCTCGGTGGTGCTGGAAAGGAGCGCCCAGCTGGCCAGGGTCGACTCATACGGACCCTCGGACTTTGCAGACTTTGTGCGCCACTTGAAAGTGTCACCCGGCTTGAGCTCCACGTAGTCCCACCGGAAGAAGATCAGGGGCGGACCAGTACCGCCGGTCTGCACTTCAGGGTGAAGCCCCTGTACGTCAGGAACACTGCCGTCGCTCAGAGCATCAGCAGGCGGCTTGCTCGCTGATTCGGTGGGTGCCACCTTAGGCTGCGCCTGGGCGCCCAAAACCACGCCCACCACGATGGCGACTACCAGGACCACCGCACCTGTTGCGGCGAGCCAGAGATTGCGCTTGCTGTGGTCGGCGGGAGCGCCATCCTGCGAATCCTGCGAAGCGGGAGCATTGGAGCGCCTGACCGTAGCGCCGGAGTCGTCCTGTGCAGTGGTGGATTGCCAGCCGCGCAGGACGGTGGACTCCCCCGTGTCCTGTTCTACTGGAGCCGGGCCCGCCGGGGCAAAGTACGGTCCTTGGGGCGGCGCGTGGAACAGCGGCGGGGCGGCCTGCGGGGGCTGGGCCGGCTGCGTCGTAGGCGCGGGCTGCGTCGGTGTCGATGTGGTGCCCGGAACGGTGGAGGGAAACGTCCGGGCCGGGAAGGTGGGGGCCGAACCGGTTGTGGCCGTACCGGAAGCATCGGGGTCGATCGCCGCGATGCTCCGAACCCGGGTTTCCTCGAAGTTGTCGTCCGGGTGCTGCTCATCGCCGTGGCCGGGTTCTTCGAGGACTTCGAAGGGCGTTACCGACAAGTTCAGCTCGGTCTGGATCCGCTGGAGCGCCAGCGCGAAAGCATGCGCCGACGAGTAGCGCGATTCAGGAGACTTGGCCATGGACGTGGCCAGGACCAACTCCAGGGATTCCGGGACATCGGCCCGGCCGAGCCTGGGCAACGGCGAGTTGGTGATACGGGAAATCAGTTCCCGCTGCGAGTTGTCCTGCCCGGGCAGCACGAACGGTGAACGACCGGCCAGCAGGGTATAAAGTGTGGCGCCCAAGGCCCAAATGTCCACGGGAACCCCGTCCACCGCGCCACCCCGGAACTGCTCGGGCGGCGACCAAGGAATGGACATGCCGGCGTCGTCCTCGGTGTCGGCGCCGATGGTGCCGGAAATACCAAAGTCCGTCAGCGCGGGACGGTTGTAGTCGGTGACCAGGATGTTGGCCGGTTTGATGTCACGGTGGACGATGCCGGCCCGGTGCGCGGTCTCGACGGCGGACGCCACCTGGATGCCGACGGCCAGGACCTCGTCCACGCTGAAGCGCTGACGGCGGTACCGGACATCGAGGCTTGGCCTGGAGCAGTACTCCATGGCGAGGTACGAGTGGCCGCTCTCCGTAATCTCGGCTTCGAAGATCGTCACGATGTAAGGGTGCGACGACAACTGCGCCATCAGGTTCGCCTCGGACTCGAAGCGCCGGCGTGCGCCCTCGGTCTTCAGGTCTGACAGCAGCACTTTGACGGCCACTTTACGACGGGGCCGGTCTTGCTCATACAGGTAAACATCCGAGAATCCACCAGAGCCCAGCAGGCTGACGTACTGGAATCCCGGAATGGGTGGAGGCGGCGCGGGGGGCCTCTTGGAACTCAAAGAATCTCCTCGAAACGCAATGAAATGTCGTCACCCAACTCGGCGATATCGCCGTCCAGCAGAATGGCCATTTCGTTTTGGGCAAGTCGGCGGGGGGCCTGGCCTTCCCTGATCAACACTGTTCCGTTGGTTGCCTTCAGGTCGCACAACATGACGTGCCAACCCTCCAGCCTGACCTCGACGTGGGAACGGGAGATGTCCCCTCCGGGACTCTCCACCTGCACCAACCTGGGCATGGTGCCGCCTTGGACACGGGAAACGGAAGGTTGCCGTCCAATGATCAGCGACTGGTCAAGATCGATCAGCTCGCCCGTGGAAAGACGCATGCGGCCAAGACGCGGACGTTGGACCTGCTCAGCATCGCCGGATAGTGCCGTGCCGCAGACAGAACACTGCGGATACGTGGGGGGATTCGCGTGTCCTTGAGCACACACCCGTGCCAACACGCTTGGCCCATTGGCAACCGCAGCGTCCGGGGCAGCTAATGCCGGTTTGGCCGCGTCCTTGTTCCCGGCAGCCAGGCTGCTCTTCATGATGGTCTGGCCGTCATGGTCTGAATCTTCGTCGACGACGCCTGCGGACGCTGCAGGGGGCCAGGCGCCCGGAAGCTGCGGGGCAGGGTCCGCGCTGGGCTGTGACGGGGCCGGGCCTGTGGACGGCACGGACCCTATGGACGGAGCAGCGGGCATGCTCGAAGGCGCCGGTGCTGCACTGCCTGAATCCGCTGCTGTGGGGCTGCTCCGCAGCCAGGGTACGGAATCGATCAGACCCGTCCCTGGGGCGGCCGGGAGATGCCCTGCTGGAGATTGCATGGCTGGAGGTTGCGCTAATGGCACAGGGGTCTGTTGTGCCGGAACTGAAGGTCCCGGACCCTGCGGTTCTTCAGCAGGTGCTGCGGGCATGGGCGCCGGAGCCACCGAAGCACCCGGCGTTTTTGACACTGGGGCATCATGGTCGTCGGAGTCGTCCTCCGCCCGGACGGCAGCATCTTCGATGGTGCGCATCACCGTCTTATCCCACAGGTGATCGTAGTTGGTGGTGTTTTCCAGCGTGGGGACCAGCGGATCTGTGGTGCTGGTGTGGACGGGTTCCCCGGGCTCTTCGAGAGCCTCCGTCGCGATTGCATTCTGCTCGCTTGGATCTGAAGAGGTCTCTCCCGCCGAAGCAGGCGCCGGTGAAGCATCTCCATCCGCCGAAGGCAGGCCGGCGGCGGGCTCGTCAGCGGCGGACTCGGCTGAGGACTCTTCTCCGAAATCAGGTTCTCCGGCACTCCCAGAAGCCGCAGGTTCACCGGAAGGTTCATCGCCGGGAGCTGACTCCGTCCCCAGCCCCAAGTGGCCCGGAGCGATGGTCAGGCCAAGGTCCGTCTCCGTATAACCGATCATGGTTTCGTCGGAAACCTTGTCCGGGACGGCATGCTGGTTTCCGTCGTTGGCCGGCTCTTCCAACGGAACGACTGCTGCATGGATCACGGGACCCGCGGCGGGGCCGGGTTCGCCGGGAGCGGCTTCGAGTACTGACAACAGCACCACGCCCTCCGTCAGGGGCAGACTGTTCAACGGCATGCCGGAGGCGGAACCGCCCCCGATCCGGAGGCTGTAGGAAGTTGCGCCCGCGATCCTGCGCTCCGTCCAGGTGGTGACGTCACGGCCGGTGAGCTGTTCGGCGCCCGATTCCAACTCGACCAGCAATTCGAGATCTCCACGGAGGAAGACGCGGAGCGCATCCTTGGCGTCGATGATCCCGAACGGAGGGATACGGCTCAACGAAACACCAAAGGCGTCCGTCACCTCGTGAAGGACCTCGTGGGCCTCGGGAGCGGATGCCAGCAACTCCCAGACGGTATCGATCAGCGCGTGCGGTGTATCCGGTCCGAGGAGAACCACGGTTCCGTTCCGCACAACGCCGAACCAGTCACCTTGCTGGTACCGGGTCAGCGAAAGGTTACTGCTTACCATCGACGCCTTCCTCCTGGTCCGCCCCGGATACAACGTCCGTGCCATTCACCCAGGCCCGTGGGAGGGTGTCCTCTTCAACCTCGGAGGCAACCTCGGGCCGGGGCGCCGTGGTGGCGATGCCGGCGTCGTTCATGACGTTCTTGGCGTCCACCACGATGACAGTGACGTTGTCCCGGCCACCGCTTCGCAGGGCAGCCTGGATCAGGGCATCCACGGCATCCTGTGGATGGGCGACGGTGCTGAGGATGCGGAACATGTGGTCATCGCCCAGTTCACCATTGAGGCCGTCGGAGCAGATCATGATCCGGTCACCTTCCTGGATGGGAAGCAACCAGAAATCGGCCTCGGTCTCATCGCCGGTGCCCAGGGCACGGGTCACTACGTGGCGGCGGGGATGAACGGTTGCCTGCTCCGCGGTGATGTCCCCGGAATCCACCAGTTCCTGCACCTCGGAGTGGTCCACGCTGACCTGCGTGAACTCCCCTTGGCTGAGGCGGTAGGTCCTGGAATCACCGATGTTCATCACCAGCCAATAGGGCAGCCCCATCTGTTCCACCACCACCGCGCCGGACAACGTGGTTCCCGCGCGCGCTCCCGTGGCGTTGCGGATGGCTGCGTCAGCCCTCAACAGGCAGGCCTGCAAATCCGCTGCAGATGCGGTTCGTACACCAGCAGCAAGTTCGGGGGCGCTGCCCAAGGCCCGGACGCACATGCCGCTGGCAATTTCGCCGGCCTCATGTCCGCCCATGCCGTCTGCTACCGCAAAGACGGGGTCTGCAGCGATGAACGAATCCTCGTTCAGTTCACGGCGCAGGCCGCGGTCCGTCCCGTAGCCGTAGTTCAGGCCAAAGGATGACCCGCCTGAAGGGGCGCCGGCTTCGGCGTTGGCAGGGGTGGCCGGCTGTGAATTCATGCTTGTCCTAGGTGGAAGGAACGGTCCCCAAAGTGAACGGTGGAACCGGGACGGACCAATACTGCCTGGCCCGGATGGAGCCGCGTCTGGAGACCGTCGGGCGTGGTGACGGCGCTGCCGTTGGTGGAGTTTCGGTCAGTGACCCAGACGCCATCGCCATCCACCCGCAGATGCAGGTGGGTTTTGGAGATGGACCGGCCGGGATCGGCAACCGGCAACAGTTGCTCCACCGCTTCCCCTGGCTGCGCAGCCGGGTTCCTCCCAAGCAGGACTGAACCGCCGAGCTGGACGTCCTGGCCGTCATCTATCCGGATCCGCAGGACCGCTTGTGCCCGCGCCGTGCCGGGGCGCATCTGGGTGCGCTCCACGTCGTCGTCGGGGTGGCCGGCAAAGCCGGCAGCCGGCGCTGACGGTTGCTGGATGACCTGCGGCTGCGGCGTCACGGGAGCCAACTGTTGTGCAGTCGTCGTTGGCCGCGGTGCCGACGGCGGACGCCACTGGTTGGGGTCATGGGAGGGCTGCTGGGCTGCCGGCACCTCAGGGGTCACCTTCGCAGGCGCGGACTGTCCAAAGCCGGCAGGAGTGACAGCAGGGGAAGCGGCAGCAGATGGAGTGACACCGGATGCCGTGGCACCAGTCCTTGCGCCGGTGGGCACTGGAGAAGCCACCGGCTGCACGGGCGGCAGATCCATGGGCGCGAAACTGTAGGGGCCTTGGATGCCACCCGTGGCCACGGGGTTGCGTCCTGCATGGACGTCGAACACCAAAGACTTCGCGGCTTTGTCCTGCCAGCCGCGCAGCTTGCCGTCCTTGTCCCAGGCATTGGAGACCACCACGAGGATGGCCCACACAACACCCAGGAGCATCAGGGGAAGCCCGATCCACAGCACCAGGGTGATCAGGCCAAGGGCAGAAAGAACCACCGAGGTGATCCCGCCGAGGAGCAGGACGCCGCCGGTGATGATGCCCCGCACAAAAACGGCACCGGCACCGGGCGCGTACCCCTCAGCGTCTGAGCTGCGGATTCCCATGAGCTGGTTGCCAACGGTGTTGCCGGACTTGGCCTCGAGTGCCAGCAGCACGAAGATGTAGACCACCGTCACCCCCAGGCCGATGCTGCCCAGGAGGACCAGCAGGCCCGTGTCGTAGACAATGAAGCCGTTCCTCCGGGTTTGCGTGATCCCCGCGATGCCGATGGCGAAGGTGGTGGCCAAGACTGCAATGGGACCAAGCCAGTCCAGCACGGCAGCGCCCAGCCTCTTGCCTGCAGATGCGGGCACCAAGTGAAGCTTGGTGGTCATGGTGGTCCCTCCCCCTGGCCCAGTGATACGGTCCGGCGCCGTGGTGGTTCCCGGAGGCGCCAGGCGAGTCGGCGACGCCGGCGCCGACACTACCGCGATACTACCGGGATCGGGCGGGCCCTGCCGGGTCGCGAACTCCAATGCCGCCCTTTGGGCGTGGTTGATGTTCCCTTCCCTGCGGGCTCCACGGTTGCTCAGCGGGGATCCGCACTGCGTGCAGAACGTCGCCCCGGGAAGGACCGCATGCCTGCAGGCCGGGCAGAGTTCGGCCTCATTATTCATTCGTGGTGTCCTTCTTGAACGGCAAGGTGAAGCGACGGCGCGTCGAGGGGGCGGAGGTTGCCTGGTTCTGGCGCCGGAGGGCAGCCCGCCCGTCCGACAGCAAGGATCGCGGCGAGAACCGGGCCTGCTGGCGCTTCCAGAAACCGACGCTTCCCGTGATGTCGGTCAAGGACGAATCGACGATCTCCCAATAGTGCTTGACCTCGTCCTCGCTCGGTTGGCCGGCGCCAAAGACTGCGGCGTCGGCGCGGTGGGCCAGCATCGTGGTGGTGCCGCCGGCGTTCGGGAACGCCTCCGAGATGACGGTGGCCGATTCACGCCGCGTTGACTTGGTGTCGATCGAGGCGCCCATGTCGGTGGCCAGGCTGATCACTTCGTTCCATCCACCGCCGACCCGCTGGGCAGGGTGGCCATCACGGAAACGTGCCTTCCGGCGTCGTGCTTTCAGCAGAAGGATGAGCAGCAGCGGCAAGGCGAGTATCCCCAAGGGGATCAGCGCAACACCGATGGCTGCCAACAGCGGTCCCCAGAACAGCCAGGGGTTGTTCTTCTTCTCGTCAGCGTCCAGGGCATCCGGCGTGGAGTCCGGCGGCAGGTCCGCGGGCTCCTGCGGCGGGGGCGGCGGCTGCAGCACCTGCGGCTTGGGCTTGGACTTGTTCTCCGGGTCCGGCGGGATGGGCACATTGTCCTTGGGCGGGGTGGGGTCGAACGCAACCCAACCGACGCGGTCAAAGGCCACCTCGACCCAGGCGTGGACGTCCTTGCCGGTGATCTTGATGTCGCCGGCACCGTTTTCGGGGCTCTTGGGATCCGGGTAGAAGCCCATCACCACCCGCGAGGGGATGCCGAGGTGCCGGAGCATGAGGGACATGGAGACGGCGTACTGTTCGTCGTCGCCCAGCATCTGCTTGGCGGAGAGCATGTTGCGGACACGTGCGGCGCTGTGGCCGGGGAGGCTCGGAAGCTGTCCCTCCGTCACCAGGCCGTTGCTGAACGCACCGCTCTTCTGGAAATGCGCTTCGATCTGCCGCACGCGGTCAATGGCTGTCGGCGCATCGGCGGACAGTTCATTGGCCTGCGAGGCAATGATCGGCGGCACTTCCTGCGCCTCGGGCAGCGTCAGCTTCGCGAAGTCGTACTGCGTCAGCTGGCCGTGTTCCAGGGTGCCGGGGTCGGAGACCTGGACGGTGTAGTTCTCGCCCTTGGCCAGGCCCTTGGTGGTGACCGCGGTGTCCGTGCCGGCGTTGAAGTAGAGACCCGACGCCGCGCCGGACGTATCCGCGAAACTCATGCCCGTGGTGTGCCGGCCACCCGGAACGAAATAGCCTTGGTAGTCCTCAACAGTGATGTCCAACGTGTAGTTGGTGCCTTTCACCGGGCTCCCGGTGTCAGCCAGCGTATTGAGCGAGCGGGCGTCTCCCACCTTGCTGAAGTTGCCGGAGCTGTTGGGATCCATGGTGTAGTTCAGGCCGTTGAAGGCATCCAGCGCGGCCAGGCGCACACGAGCGTCCTTGGGCAAGCCCTTAACCGTGAACAGCGTGCTGTCCTTCTCGTCCTTGACGAAGTTCCGGAAGCTCGCCAAAGGAGTGATGTAGTCGCGGGGATCGAACGGCGGGACGATCGTGTTGCGCAGCACCTTCCGGTCGTCGCTGGCGGTGACAATCGGCGACGCGATGGCGGTGACGCCGACGGCGACGGCGATCACGGCTGCAGCAGTCCCCAACCGGCGGAGCTGGCCGCGGCGCGCTGTGCCGGCGTCGGAATCCGGCCTGTTGGCCGAAACCGTCTTGGTGCTCCGCTGACGAAGGACATCGCGGCGGAACGTCGCCCACACGATCGAGACAATGGTCAGGGAGACGCCGCGCTCCACGTTGAGGAATCCTGCGCTGGTGCTGAAGGCGATGCCCGTCACAAACAATGCCAGCACAGGCAGCAACGGCCAGTACGGGCTCTTCAGCCGCCAGGTCAGCAGGCCGGCGACCAAGGCGGTCAGCAGCGAACTGAGGAACGGCACAATGAGCATGCCGTTGGCCGTGCCCACGGGAACGCCGACCGTCAGCATGTCCTTCCAGGCAAACACCACGCCCAGCAGCAGTGTCCGCAACGAATCGAGGCTGGGGAGGACGCCGAAGACCGCTGAATCGGGGACGGCCAAGGCGGAGCCAAACAGCATGTAGGCGCCGAAGGTCACGGCGGCCGTAATCAGCAGGCCGAGGCGAAGATGGGCGTTCAGGACCGCGATGCCCAGTCCAAGCAGCACACCGCCCAAGCCGGCCATCAGATAGTGGGGGTCTCCCCCGAAACTCAGGCTGAATCCGAGGACTCCCAGGAACAGCAACACCACCAAGGCACCGCAGTCCACGGCGAAGTGCCACAGCGGGCGGCCATCGGCAAAGATCGACCCTCCTCCGCGGTTGGCGCGGCCTGTTGACCTGGATCCTTTGGCGGCACGGGGACGCACGCGGAGATTCGGTGCGGTGCTCATGCTGCCGCCTTTCGAAGAACAATGGCCAGATCGTCCAGGTCGCCGACAGTGAGGACCGTCAGGTCTGCAATGTTGGCTCTCGTCGGCGCCGCACCGGGTTGGACACGCACCGCCAGGCTGCGGACTCCGGGAGGCACCGACGCCGCACAGGTACGGAGCTGGGTGGCAGTGACGTGACTGCCCACGACGAAGAACACCACGGAGGCGTTCGGGACGGCGTCGGACAGGTTCCGGGCGAGGTCGACGGCGGTCTTCCGCATCGGCGCCCCGGCAATCCGGGTGGCGTCGTCCAGCAGGTTGCGGCCGGTTTCGCAGCGGAGCGGTCCCTTTTGGGTCAGGACGTCCAAATCGCGCTGTTCACTGATGGCCTGGCGGCCAATGGACGCCGCCACTGAGATGGCCATTTCGAACTCTGGTTCCGAGTCGTATTCGTCAGTGTTGATGGAGAGTGCAATGGCGAGGTGTGCACGACGGGTTTCTTCAAATTGGCGGACCATGAGCTTGTTGGTACGCGCTGTGGTCTTCCAATGGATGTGGCGCCGATCATCACCGGGCACATAATCACGCAGGGCGTGGAAAGAGACATCGGCGCTGGACAGCTCCGTGGTGGGCATGCCTTCAAGGTCGCGGATGAAGCCTGCGGCCGAGCTGCCCAAGGACACCGTGCGGGGATGGACGAACAGGTCCACAGGTTCGGTCCACATCACGCGGCGGCGGAGAAGGTGGAGGGGGTCGGCGCGGACCGAGCGAACCGGACCAACCACGATCACGGCGCGCCGGGCCGTGGGGATGGTGAACAGGTCCTCATGCACCTGCGCCGGCTTCATGCGCGGCAGGTGGAACACCGCGGTGTTGGATCCCACAGGAAGCTCCAGTGCTGCGGGCAACAACGGCCTGGTGGAGACGTTGGACACGGCAATGCTGCCCACGGCGTCGTCACCCACAGCGACGCGCGTGCGGGCGAGGTCCAGGACCACACCGTATGCCGAGCGGCCCACAATGAACGCAATGGCCAGGAGAAACAGCAGGAAAGCCACCATCGCCGCGGACTTCGCTTCCTGCCAGCCCCAGGCCTGTCCTGCCCACCAGAGCCCAATTGCGGCAGCAAGGACCACCCAGCCCAGCAGGCTCACCACGGCGAGGACCGGCCACACGAACTTCAGCCAGACTGCCCGGACGTTGCGCCAAGCGGGTGAGAGGAACTCGCCTGCTGTTCCCGCGGCTTCGGCCCATACAGCGGCCGGGTGCAGGGAGCTGGGTTTGCGCGCTTTCCCGGGACGGCCAGGGCGGCTGCCTGGTTCGTTGCGGGATGTACGGGCGCCGCGAATCTTGCCGCTCACAGCGGCCGTTGCGCGCTTGAACGAGTCAGCAGCCCTGGTCAGGGGTGTGCTGGAGGACATGTGGAGGCCTTTGTTTGAACTGGGGTGCAGGTGGGGTGCGATGAGCCGAACTGGCTTGTGCGGTGCCGCGGACTAAGCGGTGGCGCGTTGCTGCGGGGCGGCGACGTCGGCGAGAACGCGGGTGAGGACAACGTCAGGCGTTGCACCGGAGAATTCGGCCTCAGGATCCATCACCAAACGGTGGGTCCACACCACGGGTGCCAGTTCCTTGATGTCATCCGGAAGCACGAAGTTGCGGCCCTGGCCCGCGGCCCACACCTTGGCGGCACGAACCATGGCAAGTGCACCGCGCACCGACACACCAAGGCGGGTCTCGGAGGCGTTGCGGGTCTCCTCGCACAGGCGGGAAATGTACTCCAGCACGGCCGTGTCCACGTGGGTGGTGGCCGCAAGGTCTGCCATATCGGCCACTGCCTGCGTGGTGATGAGCGCAGTGAGCTCCTTGGAACGGTCCTTCAGGTTGGCCCCGCCCAGCAACCGCACCGTGGAGGCGTGGTCCGGGTAGCCGATGGACGTCTTAATCAGGAAGCGGTCCAGCTGTGCTTCCGGCAGGCGATAGGTGCCTGCCTGCTCGATCGGGTTCTGGGTTGCCAGCACCATGAACGGACGGCCTGCCTCATAGGTGGTTCCATCCACGGTCACCCGGGATTCTTCCATGACTTCCAGCAGCGCAGACTGGGTCTTCGGCGACGCACGGTTGATTTCATCAGCAAGGACGATGTTGTTGAACACCGGGCCCTTGTGGAATTCAAACTTCTGGGTCTTTTGGTCGTAGATGGTCACACCTGTCACGTCGGACGGCAGGAGGTCAGGCGTGAACTGGATACGGTTGTGCGAGCCCTGGACCGTTGCAGCCAGGGCGCGGGCCAACGAGGTCTTACCCGTGCCCGGCGCATCTTCAAACAGGATGTGGCCCTCGGCCAGCATCGCCGTGAAGGTCAGCCGGATGACGTGCTCCTTGCCGAGCACCGCCTTGCCCACATTGGCCACGAGCTTCTCGAACGTTTCTGCAAACCACGCGGCCTGCTCGTTTGTCATGGTCATGGGTTGATCCTGTTCCTTATGTATCGGTAGTGGTTTGACGTTGTTGTTGGCATGGGCCTAGCAGCCTCCGGGACGCGGTCCGTAGAGATCCACAGTGGTGGACTTCACGTACCAGCCATCCTTGGCCGAACCCTGGAGCCTGTACCACGGGGTGCCGTTACCGTAGATGTCCTTGGTGCAGTTGACGGTGATCTTGCCCCAGGAGCGTTCCACCCAGCCCACACCACATTTCGCAGGGCTGCCGGGTGTGTAGCTGTCCGTCTGACCGGGCTTACCGGGGCATGTCCGCACGCTGCCGGCATCCACCTGTATCTGTGACGTCGGCTCCGGCGGCGGTGGCGCAGATCCGCTCCGGGACGTGTCGCTTCCGACGTTGCCCGCCTGGCCACCACTGATGGCGCGGACTCTCAGCGTTTTTGTTTCGCTGAAGCCCACGGTCGTGGAGAAACTCCGCTGCCCGGTGTCAGTCCACGCACCGCCCTCGAAGCTGTACTGGTAGCCCGTAACCGGCCTGCCGTTGCCGCTGGGCTGGTTCCACGTCCAGGACACCGTCTTGTCGCCGACTCCGCTGCTCTTGCTTCCGGTAACAGTCGGCGCCGCCGCAAGCCCATAGGGGTTCACGGTGTTTGATGCGGCACTCCTGTCGCCAGGTGTGGGGTTTCGTGAAGATACTGCCCACACCACCACGGCCGTGTCCTGGCCGTTCGGTGCCGCGATAACGCCACCGCCGGCGGGGATCGCTCCGCTGCTGGCGCCGGACGTCAGGGCATACCGGTAGCTGATCTCGTTGGCGTTGGCCCCGTTGCGTTCCTTCTGTGACAGCGGGTTGAAGGCCACGCGGATCTTGCCACCGGCCGCGTTGGTCTCCATCAGGGCTGCCGTGGGCGCAGCTACGATGCCTGGCTTGCCCGCAGCGCGGATGGCCGCTGACTGCTGGCTGACACCGCTGACGCCGGCCTTGTTCGTTGCCGCGACAGTAAAGGTGTAGTCAGCTTCACTGTTGGCAACCGTGACGTTTTGCGAGGTTGCCCCCACTGACTGCGTGGTCACCACGGCCCCGCCCCGATATGTGGTCAACGTGTAGGCGGACACGGCGTCGCCGTTGTTGTTCGGCGCGGCCCAGCTGACCTGGAGTTGGCTTTGGTCACCAACCGACCCAGCGCCGGACACCGAAGGCGCGGCAGGCGTCGCCGGCACACCAGCGGGAGTTTCCGCCGCAGAGTAGGGGCTCCATTCGGACGGTTCCTTGGCGTCGTTCCGGGCCAGGACGCGGACCTTGTAGGCCACGCCGTTCGTAAGCCCGGTCCACACGTGGCTGTTCCCCGTCAGGTTCTGGATCTGGGGATTCTGCCCGGCCGGAGCCGGCGAGATCTCAAGATCGTAGGACTTGATGGGCGAGCCCTTGCTGGCCGGGGGAACCCAGGCAACCGAAAGTTGCTTGTCACCAAACTTCAGTGTGGGAGCAATCGGGGTATCAGGCTTGACGTCCGGACGCACCTCGGCGGACACCGGAGAACGCTCGGATTCATTGATCGCATTGGTGGCGGTGACGGCAAAGTGGTACTTCACGTTGTTGGTCAGCCCGGTCAACGTACACGTATTCGCGGGGCAGTCCTGCTTGAAGCCGTTCTCCCCGTACACCGTGTACTTGGTGATGGGTGAGCCACGATCAGCCGGCGCGTTCCACGTCAGCAACGCTGTCTGGTCGCCCACGCTTTGAGCCAGAGGCGTGGTGGGCGCGGCGGGCTTGTCCTTGACGGTGAGGCGGATGCGGGCCGTGGCGTAGCGGGAGGTTTCGCCCGTCTTATCGCCTACGACGTAGGCGACAACCATGGTCCCGGTGAAGCCCGACGACGGCGTGACGGTCACGTTTCCGCCGCTTGCCTCTGCCGTGCCTTCGCCCGTCTCTGTTACCGCTGAGATGATCTTCAGCGGCGTATCCGGGAACGGGTTGGAGTCGTTCGCCAACGCATTGACGGTGACCGGCTTCCCTGATTCGGCATCCGGTTCAAGGTCGTCGTTGGCCACCGGTTTGGGTCGGTTGGAGGCGGTCAGTGAGAGTTTGTAGGTCGCAACCGCTTCAAGTCCACGGGGATCCTTCGCCTTCACTTGGACCGTGCCGCCTTGTCCGATCTGCACCGAGTCCTCGGCGGAGACCTTCAGGGTCTTGCCGTCGATGCTCACCTTGAATCCACCAGGTGCTGCGCCGGCCAACTCGTACTTCATGTTCTGGACGTCATCGGAATCGGGATCGGACGCGAGCTTTTCCAAGTCCAGGCTGGCCGAGTCACCCTTGGGAACGTCCACGTCGCTGCCCAGCAGCACCGGCGGGTTGTTCTTGTTCGGATCCGGCAGCACCTTGGTCCGGATGCTCAGTGTCGACTTCAGTCCGTTGGGGTCGTCGGGTCCGCTTCCGTCAGTGACTTCGAAGCTGATGGAACCGGGACCAACGTATTCAGCGCCGGCCGTGTATTTCAGGGCCGTTCCATTGCCGGCTACGGGGTCGCTGCCGTCGGCACCGATGAGTTTGATGCGGTCCGCCTGGGTCAGCCGCGGCGACTTACCCTCGCGGACCTTGACCCATTCGGCCAGGTTAACGGTGACGGACTGGCCTGAAACCATCTCCACCACTTCATCCTTGGCGAGCGTCGGAACCTGCTGCCCGATGCCCGGAACCCAGATGATGGCCGTGGACTTCTGGCCGTCCACATCCTCAACGGTGTAGGGCACAAGTTGCGGCTGCTCGGTGAGGTCCACCACGACGTTGCCTTCAGAGCCCGGACGGGCCGTTTCCAGGCCCGTGGTGACCTTG
The DNA here is from genome assembly GCF_031843805.1 of Arthrobacter sp. WCS2018Hpa-7. Taxonomy (NCBI): domain Bacteria; kingdom Bacillati; phylum Actinomycetota; class Actinomycetes; order Micrococcales; family Micrococcaceae; genus Arthrobacter; species Arthrobacter sp. WCS2018Hpa-7. The sequence continues at coordinate 38,745 of NZ_JAVTJB010000017.1, read as the reverse complement.
AGGTTCTCCCCCACGCCGTCAGGATCCTCGTCGTTTTTGAGGACTGGAACGTCCACGGCGGTCTTGCCCAGCGTTTGGGCTGACGTAACGCGGTCATCGCGGGCGATGGGAGCTTGCAGGGGAATGTCGTTCTTGACGTTCACCCTGATGCTGGCTTGGCCCACGGCGTCCCTGTCGTCAGCCACGGAGTAACGGACGTTGACCGTACCCTCGGCGGCCGGAGCGGTGACCAGGACGCGTCCGCTGGTCTTGCTGACCTGGGCTTCGAGGCCTGCGTCGGCTTCGATGCTGTCCGTCAGGATGCGGATGATGTCGCCGTCGGGATCGGTGTCATTGGCGGTAGCATCCACGGCGATCTGACGTCCAGGACGGACCTGCACTTCGTCGTCCACCGGGGCAGGCTTCTGGTTGTCTTCACCACGGGGCGCGACGCCGACAGTCACCGTTCCGGTGTTGACCGCACCTTGACGGTCGATCACCTTGTAGCGGAACGTGTCGGTTCCCGCACCATCACCAGCGGCGACGAAATCGATGAAGCTGCTGCCCGCCGTCGCGGTTCCCATGGTGGGTGTGCTGTCGATGCCGGTGAGCTGGACCGAGTCGCCGTCGGGGTCGATGCCGTCCAGCGGCACCGGGATCCGGACACTGCCGCCGGCCACCACGCGTGCGGTCAGGTTCTGCGGCTGCGGACGTGAGTTCTGCGCGCCTTCCAGCGGCAGGATGTGGATGGTGACGGCCGCGGCGCTCTTCTGGCCCTGCGGGTCCACCGCGTTGTAGATGGCACGGACGGTCTTGGGTGTGGGGCCGGCGATGAAGCGCAGGGTCTTCTCGGAGACGAAGGCCTTGCCGTCTTCTTCAGGGATGCTCTGCGCCAAAACGGGATCCACAGACAGTTCTTCACCCTGCGGGTGCGTGTCGTTGTCAAGGACCGGAATGGTCACGACGTCGTTGACGCGGACATTAACTTCGTCGGGTTTCGGCTGGGGGGCCTCGACGACGGCGGGGGCCGGCACCGGGACGACGCCCACGGTGCCTGTGGCCGAGCCGCGGCCGTTGGACATGGTGTAGCTGAAAACGAACGGCTCTTTCGCACCGAGCACGTCGGTAACGCGCAGTACGCTGTGGTCGATCACGCTGACCGAAGCGGACGAGCCGTCCGGGACGGTGACGGACTGGAGGACCAGCACGCCGCCGGAAGGATCGGAGTCGTTTGCCAAGGGATCAACCAGCACGCTGCCACCCACAGGGAGCAGTGCGACGTCGTGGACCGCAACGGGCGCTCCAGCGTCCTTGCCGGATTCCACGTCCACGCGGATGAGGCCCTGGCTGCTTTGCGGGCCGTTGCTGGCGATGTATGTCAAGTAGATCGGGCCCGGTGTGGTGCTCCGGAAGGTGAACGTACCGCCGTCGGTCACTGGACCCAGCTCCGCCGGTCCTGCGGCCTCGACGTGCGCTACCCGCAGGGCACCGCCATTGGGGTCGACGTCGTTCTTCAACGGTGCGATGACCAGGTCCTGGCCAACCACCGCTGTGACATGGTCTGCGTTGACTACGGGGGCAAGCGCTCCGGGCGGCTGGACGTTGACCACGATCCGGCCTGTGGTGGTGGCACGGCCATCCCACACCGTGATGGTGACGTTTTTCTTGCCCGGTGCTGCACCAGAGTCCTGGTACGTGAGCAGGCCATCGCGACGGACCTTGACCTGGTCCTGGTCGTTGTCCGTCTTGGCGTCCAGGAGGACGAGGTCGTCGCCGTCAGGATCCATCCAGTCGGTCAGGATGTTCTGGCTGACGGACTTGCCCTGCTCCACCAGCATGGTGGTGGGCTCGCCGCGTTTGAAGAAGGGAGGCTTGTTTTCCTCCGGAGCCACGACGCGCAGCGTGACCTGTCCGCCGGCGGACAAGCCGCGTCCGTCCGAGGCGTTGTAGTCGAAGGTTTCCGTGCCCGGCTTGGCGTCAGCGGGGACCTTGATCTGGAACGCTGAACCACCGTAGATGTTCTCCAGCGCCCCGGATTTGGGTCCGTTGGCGCCTACCGCAGCGGTGAGGACATCGCCGTCGGGGTCTGAATCATTGTCCAGGATGCTGAGGATGGAGGTCCGGCCCGGCCGGACACCGAACTCGTCGGGCTTGGTTTCCGGCGCACGGTTGGGCTTGGTGCGGTCCGGAAGGACATTGATGGTGTTATTGTCCGCGGACTCCTGGTCTTGGTCATCGGACTGGTTCTTGGGCGGGACAACATCGTCCCAGTTGTTGACAAGCTGCATGTTCTGGTTGACCAGCCACACGCTTCCCGAGTTCACGTCGTTGAGGACTACGAGGTCGCGGTTGACGCGGAAGACATAACTGGGCGAGGCACTGGCTTTGGGGACGTCGTTCTTCTTGTCGTCCGCGTCGTTCTCGCAGTCGCGGACGTACTTGTTGGCACCGGACCAGGCAGCGTGGACGCACTTGCTGACCTGCACAGGTGCGGCGGGGACGCCTTCGCCGTCGGCATTGACTGTTGCGGCGGTGGATCCGTCCAGGGGCTGCTTCAGGAGGGCCTTGCGGGTGGCGATGGCAACAAAGCTGCTGTCCTCGCCGCTCTGCTGGAGCTTGGCTTCACGGGCGTCCTGCAACTGGAGCTTGCGTCCGCCGGGCAGGAACAGGTTGCCGGAACCCGCATCAAGGACAACAGGCTTGTCCCCCACGACGGCGATCTGAAGGTCGCCGGCGCCTTTGAGCTCATCCACCTTGGTGACCTGGGAGTCTGTCCGCTCACCATTGGCGTCCACCGTGGTGACGGTGATCTCGCCCTTGCCCGGATCCGCTGTGTAGATGCGGTTGTCGGCGCCTACTGCGGAGACCATGCCTTGGTCCCCTGTCAGGACAGGCTCGGTACCTTCTTCATCGAACCCGTTGACCGTGGAGGGCGACAACGCCCACACCTTGCCGCGGGCGGGGTCGGTCACCGAAAGGACGGTGGAACCATAGCTGACTTGCGACGACGACGGCAGTTGCTTATCGCCGCCGAGCTTCAGGTTCGCTGCAGAGACCTGGTTGATGGTGGAACCGGATTCGTCGTCGACAAAGACGTTGCCGTCATGCTGCAGGACATCAAAGGTGGTGGTTGCCGGAGTCACAGCACCATCGAGAACACGCGACGGGTAGTTCAACCGGCCCACGGCGTTCTTGGTTTTGCTCACAACCCAGACGCCGCCGTCGTTCAAGTCCACCTCGGTGGTCTTGAATCCCGGGTACAGCACAGCCCCGGTGATCAACAACGCACCCGCTGCGGTGGCAGCAGTTCCCGCTATGAACTTTTTGTTTTGACGCCTTGTCAGCCTCATCTTGCCGAAGAAATTTCTCACAGCCCCAAAATTCCCTTGATATACAGCCGCCCCCCAGCGGCGTCCGGGCCGACCGACACATGCCGGCAGCCGTGCATTCCGCAGTACCCCCATACGGCGGCGGAATTTTCAGTCCCTAAGACTATCCCACGCACCCCACGTCCAATCGAGGAAACCCGAGACCGGGCTATCCATTGGCTTTGACAGACTACGGCCTTAAGCACTGCCCGCGCGATGGGGAGAAGTGCCCCGCGCTTAACCTTTGCAACGGTCAGCACGGGGGCGCTCCGATGCCCGCGGGGTCTGGAAGGTTGGTGTGACCTGCGATGATGTACCGGCCAACGTTGCGGTAAGAACCCGATTCGATCCGCCACCAACGGAACATGCCAACGACATGATCCGACTGGTCAATGTAACAACGCACAACCAGCGGTCCTTGATCAGCCGAGTAGAACCAAGGTGGCTGGTTGCCACCCTTGCCGTCGCAGGTTCTGTCCGATTCCCTGTAACTCGCGCTGCCCAAGGCATAACTGCACGACCGCACAACCGCTCCAGGGTTCATAGTGGTGGTCCACTCCCCCTGGCGTCCCGACTTAGCGCTGGCCGACGCCACGGGGCCCCCGGTTCCCAGCGAGTTGAAGGTCTGCACGGCGATGCTGTGCGTCTCTTCCCAGCCGGCCGTATTGATGGTCCGGCTGCCGGAGGCACCCACGGTCTCCCAGCCACCGTTGTCGATACTGATCTTCGTTGTCTTGACGTCATTGGTGGTTGCCGATGGTGACGACCAATTGAAGGTCACCGATTTCTGGTTCACGGCACCGTTGGACCCCGACGCCGACGGCGTCCCCGGTGACCCGAACGGCGTCGCGGTAGCGGCGGCACTGGCATCAGAACTGGGCGCCACTGTGGAGTGCGCCGTGACCGTAACGCTTGTGGCCTGGCCGTTGGCGAAGCCTCCTACCGTCTGCCCGGGCTGGATGGCACCGGAGCGTCCACCTGCGGAGTAGGTGTAGCTGACTTCGTTGGCCTTGGAACCGTTGCGCTGGGTGTCGCCGAGCGCACTGAAGTTAATGGTGAGCTGGCCACCAGCGGCGCCGGTATTGGCCGGCGTCGCGCTGACGTTTTGGACGGTACCCAGCTTTCCCGTGGCCCTGCGCGGCGGTGAAGCCGCGCTGACCAGGCCCTTGCCTGCTTTGTTCTCGGCCTGGACGGTGAACGTGTACGCCGATTCGTTGGTGGACACCTTGAAGGTGGCCGTCCGGACGTTCCCGGGAATGGTTTGCGTCTGGGTAGCCCCGCTGCCGCCGCTCATGGTGACGTAGTAATTCTTGATGGGGTCGCCATTGATGTCCGGTTCTGCCCAGTCGACGCGGAGCTGGTTCTGCGAACCAACAGCTGACACCACAGTGGTGCTCGGCGGCGCCGGTGTTGCGGGGATACCGGCAGGGTGGTCCTCGGCTGAATACAGCCCCCAATCTGAAGGGCCAAGGTCATTGACGGCTTGGGCGCGGACCTTGTACTTCACACCGTTGGTCAGGCCGGGCCAGGTGTAGCTGAGGCCAGTGACCTCGTTCTTGACCGCGATTCCGTTGGCCGGCGGCGGGGAGATCTCCAGGTTGTAGTGCTTCACCGGTGAACCCTCGGTTTTGGCAGGGGTCCACGTGATCGCCAGGTCCTTGTCGCCGGCCTTGACCGTCGGGACGTCAGGGGGCGACGGCTTTTCATCCGGAGTGATCTCATTGGAGGGCACGGAGGGCTGGGATTCGCCTACCTCGTTGGTGGCAACCACGGTGAAAACGTACTTGACGTTGTTGGTGAGCCCGGTGAGGGTGCAGGTGGTGGTGGGGCATTCCTGCTGGAACCCGGCAGCCTTCACGGTGTACTTGGTGATGGCCGCGCCATTGTCCGACGGCGGCGCCCACTTGAGCACGGCTGTCTTGCTGCGGACGTCGGTAGCCACTGGCGCCGAAGGAGCGTCGGGCTTGTCCCGCACGGTGATCCGGACGCGGCCCACGGCTTGGCGGCTGGGATCATCGGTCTTGTCCTTGATGGTGTATCTGACTACCAGGACCCCCTTGAAGCCGTCGGCGGGCGTCACCGTAATGGAGTCGCCGCCAATGGCCGGCTCACCTGACGCGGAACCTGTTTCGACCACAGCAGACACCACGGTCAAGGGTTCGCTGAAGGGATTGAAGTCGTTGCCCAACACGTTGATGGTTTCGGGCTTGCCGGCGTTTGCTTTGTCCACCACGTCGTCGTTGGCTGCCGGTTTCGGCCGGTTGGAGGAGACCACCGAGACTGTGACGGCTGCCTTCACCGGCTCGGAGCGGCCGTCGGTGACCTTGAGCGGGACGGTGCCTCGGGCTCCGGGATTGAGTGAACCGCCAGGGGTGATTTTCAGGACCGTGCCCTCCACCCGCGCGTCGAATCCGCCGGGCAGGTCACCGTCCACGCTGAAGGTGAGTTTACCTTGGTCCTGTTCATCAACGTCTGCGGCGAGATTGGCCAGATCCAGCTCCGTCGTGTCCCCCTTGGGGGCATCAATCGCAGCACCGCTGAAGGTGGGGGCGTGATTGGCATTGGGGTTCGGGAGCACCTTGGTCTGGATGGTCAGAGTGGACTTCAAGCCTTCGGCATCGTCCGGACCACTGCCGTCGGTCACTTCGAAGGTGATGGACCCGGGCCCCACGTACTCAGGCTGGGCCGCATACCTCAGCGCGGTACCGTCGCCCACAATGACATTGGAGGAGTCGCCACCCAGGACGCGGATCTTGTCCGCGACCGTGATGCGGGGCTGGCGGCCATCCCTGACCTTGACATGATCCTGGAGGGCCAGCGTGATCTCCTCCCCCGCGGTGACCTCCACAATGTCCGTGGTGGAAAGCGTGGGGTACTGGAGTCCCTGACCGGGAATCCACATGACCGCGGTGGCTGACTGCCCATCGATGTCCGTGACGGTGTAGGGAATCAACTGGTCTTGGGGCAGCAGCGTCACCACCACGTTGCCGGCAGTCCCCACTCGCGCATTCGGGTTTGCGTCCGGCAGGGAGATGGTGAGGTCTTCGGCAACGCCGTCGGGATCTGAGTCGTTTTTCAGCACCGGAACGTCAACGGCCGTCTTGCCCAGGGTCTCCGCGAGCGTGATCCGATCGTCCACCGCCACAGGAGCGTGCAGCGGCGCCGTCGGACTGGTCTGGACGCGGATGACAGCGGCAGCTTCTGCCGTCTTATCGTCCTGGATCCGGTAGCTGATGCTTTCCGTCCCGGTAACACCTGGGGCCGTCAGCACCACCTTTCCTGCGGCCGCTTCAACCTGGAGTTCCGGGTTGGCCTCGAACGTCGCCACTAAACCGATGGGGTCGCCGTCGGGGTCTGAGTCGTTTTTCAGCGCGTTCACGGCGACCCGTCGGCCGGGCCGGACATCAATGACGTCGTCCACGGCGATGGGTTTCTGGTTATCGGCTTCGGCCGGCGCAATGCCCACGATCACAGTGCCGGTGTTCTCAGCACCGATGCGGTCCCGCACGCGGTAGCTGAAAGTGTCGGTACCGGCGGACGTGCCCCCGGCTGTGAACTCCAAATATCCGTCCCGCAGGATGGCTGTCCCCAGCTCGGGAGCTTTGTCGATTCCGATGAGCTGCACTGAGTCGCCATCGGCGTCGATGCCGTCCAGTGGAACAGGAATTTTCACCGTCATCCCGGCAACTACCCGGGCTGTCAGGTTCCGCGGCTCGGGCCGGGTGTTGGTGGCGTCGTCGCGGGCGCGGATGCGGATGGTGACCTGCTGCGAGTCAGTTTGGCCCGAGGCGTTGCTGACCTTGTAGATCGCGTAGACGGTGGCGGGTTCCTCGCCCGCGATATAGCGCAGGGTGTTCCCCGCACTGAAGATCCTGCCGGCGGCCTCGTCCGGCTGCTGCGCCAGGACGGGGTCGAGGGTGAGCTCTCCGCTATTGGGGTCCGTGTCGTTGTCCAGGACCGGGATGGTCACGACGTCGCCGGCACGCACGGATACCTCGTCCGGCTTGGCCTGGGGTGCCTGAAGTTTGGTGGGCGCCGGCACAACCTGGACTGAAATATCCCCGGTTGCCGACGCCTTGCCATTGGAAATGGTGTATTTCAACGAGAGCTGCCCTTGGGCCCGGATGTCGGTGATCTTGATGACCGAATGGTCAAGGACCGCGACCGATACCGGGAGCCCGTCAGCCGCCGTAACCGATTGGACCACCAGGACGCCCCCACTGGGGTCCGAGTCGTTGCCCAACACGTCAACCACGGTGCTGCCGCCGCTGGGGAGGAGCGCAATATCGCGGACCGCCACCGGTGCGCCGTCGCTGTTTCCGGACACGACGTCCACCCGCACCAGTTGCTGGGCACTCGCCGGTCCGTTGGTCACCATGTACGTCACATAGTGAGGACCCACCGACGTCGAGTTGAAAATGAACGTCTGCTGGTCCGGACCCACCACAGCGGTTGACTGCGGATCCGGCTGTGCCTGCGCAAGCCTCAAAGTGCCGCCCTGGGGGTCGGTGTCGTTTTTGAGCGGCGCGATCACCGTATCCTGGCCCGCCACCGCAACCACGTGGTCAGCGTTCGCGATAGGCGGCAACGCGCCGGGAGCACGAACATCAACGCTGATCTGCCCTTGGGTGGTCAGCGACCCGTCCGAGACACTGACAGTCAGGGTTTTGCGGCCCGGTCCCGCTCCCGAGTCCTGGAAGGTGAGCAAGCCGTCCGGCCGGACCCGGACCTGGTCCGCGGGATCGCTGCTAGAGACGGCGACGGCGAAGATGTCATCGCCGTCGGGGTCCAACCAATCGGTGAGGACAAACTGGCTGGCGATCTTCCCGGACTGGACCACCAAGGCGTTGTTCCGGTTGGGCTTGGGCTGCGGCGCGTTGTTTTCCTCTGCGGGCACGACCCGCAGATCGACGTCCGCGCCGCCCGTACCGCCACGGCCGTCGTCCACCGAATACTTGAAGGTTTCTGAGCCCGTGGTTCCGACGGGGACTGCGACCTGGAAGCCGGTGCCGCCGTAGACGGCGGACAATGCGCCGGATTTCAGTGGCTCGCTGGCGCTGACCGTGAGGACGTCGCCGTCGGCATCGGCGTCGTTGTCCAGGACGGGCAGGACAGTCGTCTTTCCGGCCCTGACCCCGAAGGCATCGGGTTTGGCCACCGGCACGGTGTTGGGTTTGCTGCGGTCCGGAAGGACTGTCTGCTGGACTTCGTCCGCAGAGTCCTTCTCGGCGTCGTCCGAGGTCTGTTGGGGCGGGATGACGTCATCCCAGTTGTTGACCAACTGCATGTTCTGGTTGACCATCCAGACGTTGCCGGAGTTGACGTCGTTCAGCACCACGAGATCGCGGTTGACACGGAAAACGTACGACGGCGACGCACTCGCCTTGGGAACGTCGGAGCGCCTGTTATCTGCCTCGTTGGTGCATTCCCGGACGTACTTGTTGGCACCGGACCACGCGGCGTACGTGCAGGATCCCAGATGGACCGGCGCCGCCGGAATACCCTGGCCGTCCGTTTGGACTGTCTTGGCGGTTCCGCCGTCGAGGGGCTGCAGGAGCAGTGCCTTCGGTGTGGCGATGGCAATGAAGTCGGCGGCCGGGCCGCTCTGCTGCAGCTTGGCTTCGCGTGCGTCGTCCAGGTGTACTCTGTTGCCCCCGGGCAGCACGATGTCGCCGGTGGTTGCGTTCAGTACCACTGCTTTGTCGCCCACGGTTGCCAACTGGACTTCGCCGTCGGCCTTCAAAGCGTCGTCGCTCCGGACCTGTGAATCTACGGCCTTCCCGTCGAGGTCCACCTTTGTTGCCGTCAGTGTTCCTGTTTTCGGGTCCAGTGTGTGGATGGTGTCATCAACACCCACCACCGAAACAACGCCGGGCGACTGCTCGAACAAGGGTTCCGATTCGTCGCTGAAACCGCCGATGGAGGTGGGCGAAACGGCCCAGACCTTGCCCTTGGACGGGTCAGTGACAGCCAGTACTTTGTTGCCGAAGCTCACCTCTGCGGAGCCCGGAAGTTTTTGGTCGCCACCCAGGCGCATGTTGGCGGCGCTGATGGGGTTGATGGTCCCGCCATCCGCGTCATCGATGAAAATATCGCCGGCCTGCTGAAGGATGTCGAAGTTGGTGCTGGCTGGAGTCACTGCGCCGTCCAACGATTTGGAAGGGTAATTCAGGCGGCCGGCCGCATTCTTGGTCTTACTGACCACCCAGACGCCGCCGTCGTTCAGTTCCACCTCGGTGGTCTTGAACCCCGGGTAGATGATGGCACCTGTTACCAGGACAGCCGCTGCGGCAGTGAAGGCAGTAGCAGCGATGACCTTACGCCGGCGGTTGTTGGCACGGCGTTTTCCGGACCCATCAGGCAGAGCCATCCCACATTCCCCCACAGTTCAGGCAGCACGAAGCAGCCGGCGCCGACCCCCACGGCGAAACACGACACAATCACCCCACAGCCTACCGGGTTACTCCATCGATTAGCTAAGTCGTGACGTGAATCGCACCCCGAACGCCCGCTCACGTAACACCCCTTAAAGCCGAACGCTCGCTCACTTTCCTGAAGAAAGTGAGCGAGCGTTCGGCTTTAGCCCGAGGGATGTGAGAGAGCGTGCGCCTTGGAAGGCGGGCTGTCAGCGGAGGCCTGCAGAGGACTGCAGAGGACTGCAGAGTCCTAGTCCAGCACCAGTCCCTTGCCGCGGCCACGGGCCAGCATCACGGGATGGATTTCGCCGAAGCCGCGAACATTCTCCGACTTCTGCGGAACCAGGACGAACCTGTCATCTTGCCCCAGCGCAGCGGCGGTCATGGCATCCACCAGAACCGTGCCGGGCTGGGCCAGGGTGGTCAGCCTGGCAGCGAGGTTGACGGTGGGTCCGTAAATGTCGCCGAGCCTGGACAGGATGCGGCCCCAAACCATGGAGACGCGGCATTGCGGCAGAATCTCGTCCTCGGTGAAGGCTTGGGCCAACGCCAAGGAGATCTCGGCCCCGGCTGCGGGTGTCTCGGCGATGTAGAGGACTTCGTCTCCCACCGTCTTGACCAGCCGGCCGCCGCCCACGGAGATAATTTCTGCGCACTTGTTCTCAAAGCGCTGTACCAACTGCGCGAGGGTCTTCTCATTCATGCGGCGCGAGAGGCTGGTGTACGAGACGAGGTCGGCGAAGCCCACGGCCCGGGCCAGGGGCAACGGCGAATCGTCTTCGTCGCCCTCGCGGCCTTCCTCACTGGCCTGCAACCCGGCTTCGGCGCGAACCGCCAGGCGTTGCACACCTGCGTTGAGTTGACGGCGGTAGGAGTAGACCAGGATCTCTTCGAGCGAGTCCACCAGGCCGGGCAGCTGCCCTACCAGTTGCTTACGGGCCACTGCATCCGGAATACCCTGCTCCGACACCATGTCTTCCACCAAGGCTTCGATCTGCCAGACCACCATGCGGTCTGTCATCTGCCCGATGGACCGGGTGACGGAAATGGCGGCTTCCTCGGTCAGGACTCCGGCCCGGACAAGGTCCAGGATGGTGGACAGGGCCGCTTGATCCCGTTCCGTAAAGGCAACGTCTTCGTCGCCGAAGTTCGGGAATCCCAGGGCACGCCAGATTTTGCGGGCGGACAGAATGGATACGCCTGCCCCTGCGGCAACTTCACGACGACGAAGCTTACGTTCGCCGCCCAGCAGCTTTGATTCCAATGCTTTGATGGCCAGGCGCTCGGCGGACAAGACGCCGGTGGGCGGGCCGGCCTGCACCGCAACCGGAGCAGGCCCCGCATCGGTGTCCTCGTCCACTGAAGGTTCGGGGACGGCGTCGAACTCCTGGTCCAAGTCCTCGCCGGACTGCTGATCCTCAACGCTCATCTCTTCCACCTTCTCTCAGCTCCCACGGCAACTGGTCATAGTCCGTCAATACTTGGCCCTCAAAAACCTCACCTTGCGGGAGTTCGTCCATCGCGTCAAGAATGAACCCCCGGAATTTCGCGACGTCCGGAACATCCGCCAAGATGGCCGTTCCGGAGTGCCCGGTATCCAAGGATATATTCCCGGAGCGCAATGTCCGTTGGAGCATGCTCTGATGGACTCCCACATTGCGGACCGCCATGAGCGACACCTGCCAGTCCCGGCGTCGAAACATTCCGTATTTGGCAAGTATCCGCCTGCTCGTCAGGATGTAGCGGACGGAGTTCCAGCGCATGACCCGGCGCAGACTGTAAGCCAGCAACAACCATGCTGCGAGTACCAAACACAGGCCAATCAGCCATGGCGTCCATTCCACTGTAATGAACGGTGCCACGCGCTGGGCATTTCCTTTCACAAGCCAGGCGCAGGCATAGCCCGTGAGGGCCGGTGCTACCAGGAAGGCAAGCACCGGAAAGAACAGTGAGCGGGCCTGTTGGCGCGTGATGGTGATGACCTGCTCCCCCGGAAGCAGCTCTTTACGCATAACCGCTTTCTGTGGCGCGAAGGTGCACCACATCACCAGCCGTCACAACATGTTCCCTGCCGCCGTGGTCCACCACCAGCAAGGAGCCGTGCTCGTCCAGCCTCGAAGCGTGGCCCACAAGCTCGTGATCTCCGGGCAAGTGAGCCCGTACTTCCCGGCCAAGCGTGACCATGGCTGATTCCACCCGCTTGTGCAGTGAGGGTCCCCCGGCCAACCCTGCGGCCGGGTCCCCTTCGGAATTGCAGAAGCTGCGGTAAAGCCGCGCGAAGCGGGACAGGTAGCTTTTCAGCAGCGCGGTGCGGTCCGTCGTCGTGGCCCCTTCCAAGGCCAGTGACGTTGCGGTCTTGACCGGCAGCTCTTCCTCGGCCAACGTCACGTTGAGGCCCACGCCGAGGACCACCGCGGGAACTGAGCCATCGCCAACGGCAGTCATCTGCGCGAGGATGCCCGCGATCTTGCGGCCGTTGACCAGGACGTCGTTGGGCCACTTGATATCGGCTGTCACCCCGGCTGTTTCCTGCAAAGCCTCGCGCAAGGCGACCGCAGCAAGAAGGGACAGCCACGAATAACTCTGTGTGGGCACCGGCATGCCCTCCGCTGTAACAGGGCGGAGGACCATGGATACCGATACCGCGGATCGTTCGGGCGATTCCCAGTGCCGGTCCAGCCGTCCACGCGCCGCCGTTTGGTGTTCGGCGGTGAGAACGGAAAGGTCAGACCACTTTTTGGGCTCAACGCTGACTGCCCGGACCAGGTCCTGGTTGGTGGACCCGGTGGACTGGACGACGGTCAACTGCGAAATGCCTGTGGCCGACAAGAAGTCCGGCTGCAGCAACGATTCACGGTCCAAGGCAGGCCGCTCAGCACCGGCGGCTGGGAGGTGGGGTTCGCTGCTGTCTGGCTGTTCGGCATCCATAGCTGAATCCTATCCAGTTGCGGCGGTCCGGTATGGCCCACGGCCCAGAAAAGCGGCTGGGAATCCGCCTAGAGAAAAATGTCCGGAACCAGGCGGTCTTCGGGCGCGCCCAGGCTGTACGGCGAAAAGTCCGAAACACCAGCTGCGCGCAGGACCTCTTCATCGGTGAAGAACTTGCCCGTTGCCCCCGTACCTGTCAGGACAGCATGCGCTGCGTCGGCCATGATTTCGGGGCCGCGTGCTGCCTGCACTATTTGCTGCCCGCCGGGCATGTTCCGGATCGCGGCAGTGTCGATGAGCGTGCAGGGCCAGAGCGAGTTGACCGACACGCCGTCGTTCTTGAGCTCTTCGGCCAGCCCCAGGGTGGTCAGGCTCATCCCGTACTTGGCCATGGTGTAGGCCAGATGCATGCCGGCCCATTTGGGGTCCAGGTTCAGCGGCGGAGACAGCGTGAGGATGTGGGCGTGGCTGGATTCCCTGAGCGCCGGCAACGCGAGCTTGGAAAGCAGGAACGTTCCACGGACGTTGATGTCCTGCATGAGGTCGTAGCGCTTCATGTCAACGGCATCGGTGCGGGACAAATCAATCGCCGAGGCGTTGTTGACCACGACGTCGATCCCTCCGAAGCGCTCGACGGCGGCGGCTACAGCCGCGGCGACGTCGTCATCATTGCGGACGTCCCCGACGAGCGGCAGCGCCTGGCCGCCGGCTGCGACCAGTTGATCCGCTGCGCTGAAAACTGTGCCTTCGAGTTTGGGATGGGGGTCCCCCGTCTTGGCCATGAGCACGATATTGGCACCATCGCGGGCCGCGCGGGTGGCGATGGCCAAGCCGATGCCCCGGCTGCCGCCGGACATGAGGATGGTCCGGCCCATGAGCGAACCGGCGGCCACGTAGGGAGTATCAGCCTGCGAAAGTGCGCGGGAAGCGTCGTTGCTTGAAGTCATGGGGACACTCTAACGCAACTATGTTACTGGCGGGTAACATAGTGATGGCTTTGGCTTGGACGCGGAAAATTGTAGGGTTTCTACAGCGGTTCGCCGCAAAGGCGTCACTAGACTGGCTTGCGGGGCCTGTTCTTTGTACGGAAGCTACTTAAGCTTCGGGAACAACACCGAACTGCGCCAGCGAAAATCAGCTACAGAGCCGGAGACACTTGATGAGCCACGATCTGACAACGACAGCGGGAAAGATTGCCGACTTCCGCGACCGCCAGGCCCGTGCAGAGCAACCTTCCGGCCCGGAAGCGATAGAGAAGCAGCACGCACGGGGCAAGAACACGGCCCGCGAACGCATCGACCTCTTGGTTGATCCCGGATCGTTCGTCGAGTTCGACGCCCTGGCAGTGCACCGCTCCACGGCCTTTGGCATGGAAAAGAAGAAGCCGCTCGGTGACGGCGTGGTCTCCGGATACGGAACCGTGGATGGCCGCCTCATCGCGATCTACAGCCAGGACTTCAGCGTCTATGGCGGCTCCCTGAGCCAGGTCAACGGCGAGAAGATCGTCAAGGTCCAGGAGTTTGCCCTCCGCAACGGCTGCCCCGTTGTCGGCATCAACGACGGCGGCGGCGCGCGTATCCAGGAAGGCGTCGCTTCCCTGGCCATGTTCGCGGACATTTTCCGCAACAACGTCCACGCATCCGGTGTGGTCCCGCAGATCTCCCTCATCATGGGTCCGTGCGCCGGCGGCGCCGCCTACTCACCCGCACTGACCGATTATGTGGTGATGGTGGACAAGACGTCCCACATGTTCATCACCGGCCCGGACGTCATCAAGACTGTCACTGGCGAAGATGTGGACATGGAGACCCTTGGTGGTGCCCGCCAGCACAATGCCACCACCGGAACATCCACCTACCTTGCCTCCGACGAAGCAGACGCGATCGAATTCGTCCGCGAACTCCTGGACTTCCTCCCCTCCAACAACCTGTCCGAGGCCCCCGTAGTGGAGCACGACCAGGAACTGGAACTCAACGACGACGACCTCGCCTTGGACGGGCTGATTCCCGATTCCGCCAACCAGCCGTACGACATGCGCAAAGTCATTGAGCAGATCGTGGACGACGCGCACTTCCTGGAAATGCAGTCCCTGTACGCCCCCAACGTGATGATCGGCTACGGCCGCGTTGAGGGACACACCGTGGGCATCGTGGCCAACCAGCCCATGCAGTTTGCCGGAACCCTGGACATCTCCGCCTCTGAAAAGGCAGCCCGCTTTGTACGCCATTGCGACGCGTTCAACGTTCCCATCATCACGCTGGTGGACGTCCCCGGCTTCCTGCCCGGCAAGGACCAGGAGTTCCAGGGCATCATCCGCCGTGGCGCGAAGCTCCTGTACGCCTACGCCGAAGCAACGGTCCCCAAGCTCACCGTGATCACCCGCAAGGCCTACGGTGGCGCGTACATCGTGATGGGCTCCAAGAAGTTGGGCGCAGACCTGAACCTCGCCTGGCCCACCGCCCAGATCGGCGTCATGGGCGCCCAGGGCGCCGTGAATATCCTTTACCGTCGCGATCTCGCTGCTGTTGCCGAAGCCGGCGGTGATGTCGAGGCCAAGCGCGCCGAGATCATCCAGGGTTACGAGGAAGAACTCCTCAACCCGTACCAGGCAGCGCAGCTGGGCTACGTGGACGCAGTCATCGCTCCGTCCGACACTCGCCTCCAGATCATCCGGGGCCTCCGGGCCCTCCGCGACAAGCGCGCAAGCCTGCCCACCAAGAAGCACGGAAACATCCCGCTGTGAGCATGCCGAAGCACCGCGCCGATTCGGCGCCGGACGCCGCGCCCATTGAGCCGCTGTTCTCGGTGGTCAAGGGCGAACCGACAGCGGAAGAGCTCGCGGCGATTGCCGCCGTCGTGGTTTCGCTCGGTACGCAGCAGGAGGCTGACGCAGCCAAGCCGAACGTCCGGCATTGGGTGCGTCGCCAGCAGCTGCGGCTGGACCCGTCCCCGGGTCCGGGTGCCTGGAAGCGCAGCCGCGGCTAGTTTTCGCTCACGTAGAAAAGTTCAACAACCCTTTCACGTAAGCGGGGTCGCGGCTAGGCTCTGTGGGTGACTACTGCAAACACTCCTGTACGCCCGAAGTCCGCCATCGATGCCGTCGCTGATGCGTACACAGAAAAGTTGATCGAACTCAATCCCAGCTTCGCCACCACGCTGGGCCTGCCGGGACACGAAACCGAATACCAGGACTACTCCCCTGCCGGCGCTGAGGCCCATGCGGAGGCCACAAAGTTGGCCTTGGATGCCCTGGCAGGTCTTGAGCCGTCTGATGATGTGGACGCCGTTACCCTCGACGCCATGCGCGAGCGGCTCGGCCTGGAACTTGAGATCCACGAGTCGGGTTGGGACCTCGCCGATCTGAACAACATTGCCTCCCCCGCCCAGGACATTCGCGCCATTTTTGACCTCATGCCCACCGATACTGTGGAGCACTGGGAGCACATCGCCGGCCGCGCGGCCAATGTTCCCGGGGCTGTTGAGGGCTACATCGCATCCCTTCGGTCCGCTGCTGCCGACGGAAAAGTCGCCGCCGCCCGCCAAGTCCGGATCGTCATCGAGCAGACCGGCCGCTACGCCGCTGAGGATGGTTTCTTCGCCAAAATGGCCGCCAACGCTGCGCTTGATGGCTCGCCGCTGCCGTCCGAGGTTCAGTCAAAGCTCGACGCCGGGTCTGCGGCCGCGCGTTCTGCGTACAGCGCCTTGGGTGGATTCCTTCGGGACGAACTCCTGCCCCTGGCACCGGAGAAGGACGCAGTCGGGCGCGAACGCTACGCGCTGGCCTCGCGTTCATTCGTTGGCGCCGAAGTAGATCTGGAAGAGACCTACGCTTGGGGCGTCCAGGAGCTCGAGAGGCTCATCGGCGAGCAGGAGAAGATCGCCAACCAGATCAAACCCGGTGCATCGATCGAAGAAGCCAAGAGCATCCTCAACAACGATCCCGCACGCCAGATCAAGGGCACAGACGCCTTGAAAGCCTGGATGCAGGAACTCTCCGACCGGGCCGTGTCCGAACTGGCCGATGTCCACTTCGACATCCCTGACGTCATGAAGACTCTTGAGTGCATGATCGCCCCCACCGACGAAGGCGGCATCTACTACACCGGCCCTTCCGACGACTTCTCCCGACCTGGACGTATGTGGTGGTCAGTGCCGGCAGGCGAAGACACCTTCACCACGTGGTCCGAAACCACCACCGTTTTCCACGAAGGCGTGCCCGGCCACCACCTCCAAGTCGCCACGGCAACCTACCGCCGGGAACTCTTGAACAACTGGCGCCGCAATGTCTGCTGGGTCTCCGGCCACGGTGAAGGCTGGGCGCTCTACGCGGAGCAGCTCATGCTGGAACTGGGCTACCTCAAGGACCCGGGCGACCACATGGGCATGCTGGATGGCCAGCGAATGCGGGCAGCCCGCGTAGTGTTCGACATCGGCGTGCACTTGGAACTGCCCGTCGCCGAACGCTGGGGCACCGGCACTTGGACACCGGAGAAGGGCTTCGACTTCCTCAAAGCCAACCTCGACATCAGCGAAGGCCAGCTTCAGTTCGAATTCACCCGCTACCTGGGCTGGCCGGGACAAGCTCCGTCCTACAAGGTGGGGCAGCGTCTGTGGGAGCAGATCCGTGCCGAGCTGGAGTCCCGTGAAGGCTTCGATCTCAAGTCCTTCCACAGCAAGGCGCTCAACATCGGCTCGGTTGGTTTGGACGTGCTGCGCCGGGCGTTGCTGGGCTGACTCGGCTTGAGTGCCTCCGGCCAGAGGCTGGGGGCACTCGGTGTGCCGCGACGGTGGTTCAGTCAAACTCTATGAAATCCCGTACTGCCGCAATCAGCCACTCGTCCATCGAATGGTATTCCGCTGCCTGGTGCCGTACGGCCGCCCCAGTTGCGTCCCGCATCACGTCGTAGTCATCGACGACCACGACGTTCTTTCCGGTCCAGCAGGCCACATCATCGTTATCGGACTTGCAGGCAAAAGGAATCAGGTTCCAGCCAGGGAAAACCTCGTCTGCGTGTTTCATTCGCTGCGCCTGCTTTGCTCGGCGTAGAAGTTCCCAAGGTTCCAGATCCACCATGCCACGCTCGATCATGCGGTCATAGAGAACTGGCAATGCAAGATTCTCCGTCAATGGTTTTCCTCCGAGCGGCTCTCAATCACATCTGAATTCTCGAACAGACTCTACAGTTCATTTCATATGGCGAAGGAGCTGCCTCAACTGCCCCCGAACTACCAACACCAACCAATAAATCCAACAAACAGAGAAATGATTGTGGAAAACCGGGTTGGCCGCCCGGAGGGTTACTGCGAGACCTCGCGAGACGGACGGAACCCGAACCTCCTGAGCACTGGTAGATCATGGGCAACCTTCCTCGCGCACGACTTACTGTCGGTGGCACGCAAGCCCCCCAAGCACCCCGTGAGACCAACGTCACAAAGCTGCGGGAATAACTTTTGCGCACGTAACATTTCTCAACGTCCGTTCGCTATGTTATTGGCCATGCACCTAACGTGTTCCGGTGAGCACCTCAACCAACACTTCCCCAGCAGCTGGCAAGAGCGGCTTCCGGCTCCCCAAGTGGGCCGGTTCCTTCGGCGTCCAGATCATCGCAGCCCTCATTGTGGGCCTCATCCTCGGCCTCATCGCCAAGTACACGGGCAGCACCAAGGCCGCCCCAAACGGCCTGGGGGCTACTCTCCAGACGATCGGCTCCAGCTACGTCTCCTTGCTGCAGACCGCCGTCGTTCCTTTGATTTTCACCGCCGTGGTGAGCTCCATCGCCAACCTGCGCCAGGTGTCCAACGCCGCGCGCCTCGCATGGAACACACTGCTCTGGTTCGCCATCACCTCACTGGTATCGGTGCTGATCGGCATCGGCCTGGGCGTGCTCCTGCAGCCGGGCGCGGCAACCGGCATCACCGAAGAAGCCAAGTACGCCGGCAAGACCGGTGACTGGTGGGCGTTCCTGATCGGCCTCTTCCCGAAGAACTTCCTGGGACTTGGCGCCAGCTCCACTGTGACCGAGAGCGCCAATGCTGCCACCACCGTCAGCACCGCGGTCAACTTCAACGTGCTCCAGATCCTGGTGGTCGCGATCGCCGTCGGCGTTGCCGCACTCAAGGTTGGCAAGCAGGCTGAGGCCTTCCTGACGTTCAACGCTTCAGCTCTGGCCGTCATCCAGAAGGTCCTGTGGTGGATCATCCGCCTTGCTCCGCTGGGCACGGTAGGCCTGATCGGTAACGCCGTGGCCATCTACGGCTGGGACACCATCGGCTCTTTGGGCAAGTTCACCGCCGCCATCTACATCGGGCTGGCTCTGGTGCTGTTCGTCCTCTACCCCATACTGGTCCGCATTCACGGCCTGTCCATCAAGCAGTACTTCTCCGGCGTGTGGCCGGCCGTGCAGCTGGCGTTCGTTTCCCGTTCTTCGATCGGCACGCTGCCGCTCACGCAGCGCGTCACTGAACGGAACCTCGGCGTCCCTTCCGGCTATGCTTCCTTCGCCGTGCCGCTGGGCGCCACCACCAAGATGGACGGTTGCGCAGCAATCTACCCGGCCATTGCAGCCATCTTCGTGGCACAGTTCTTCGGCATCAACCTGGACTTCAGCCAGTACCTGCTGATCGTTCTGGTCTCGGTCCTGGGTTCGGCCGCTACGGCAGGTACCACCGGCGCCGTCGTCATGCTCACGCTGACCCTGTCCACGTTGGGACTGCCGCTGGCCGGCGTCGGCCTTCTGCTGGCTATCGACCCCATTCTGGATATGGGCCGCACCGCCGTCAACGTGGCTGGCCAGGCATTGGTCCCCGCAATCGTCGCGAAGCGTCAGGGCATCCTGGACGAGTCACTGTACAACGCACCCCGCAACGGTGCTGTGTTCGCCGATGAGTACGCAGCGGACAAGGCAGCAGCTGAAAGCAACGAGCGCGAACTGGCCGAGTCCAAGGCCTAGTTTCCGTCTCTTTGGAACGGCGCAAATCCCCCGGGGAGTTCTCCCCGGGGGATTTCCCCGTTAAAGGGGCCAACTCTGGATAGGCTCGGACCATGTTGATCGTCACTTCCAATGAAATCCCGGGCCACCGGATCGACGCCGTCTTCGGCGAAGTCATGGGCCTCACCGTCCGCTCACGGGACATCGGCTCGCAAATGCTGGCCGGCTTCCGCTCCCTCGGCGGCGGCGAACTGCCCGAAATGACCAAGGCACTCTATGAAAGCCGCCAGGAAGTTATGGCACGCATGGTCAATGAAGCGCAGCAACGTGGCGCCAATGCCATCGTCGCCATGCGGTTCGACACCTCTGAGATGGGGACCAACTGGACCGAAGTCTGTGCATACGGAACCGCCGTGTACGTCCTGCCGTTGGGAGAGGGCGAGCCTGGAGCCACGGGCCAGTCTGTCTACCTGACCAAATCGGCCGCGCAGCAGCAGAGCCAGCCGACTCCCCCCGCTCCGCCCGCGCCCCCGGCTCAGTTCTAGGCTCACGTTTCCGAGTCCCGCTCTGGTTCGCCCTCCTCCCCGTTCAAAGGGTGGCAGTGACGAACAAGGGCGGGACTTTTCACATGCCCACTCGGCTCAAATTGCGCAGAGTGCAAACTTGCACTTAGTGTAATGATGTGACTCAAACCAGCACCCAGGAAGCCGCTGCGGAACCGTCCCCTTCCGAGCCCGCCGCCCCTTCGCGGCGCGAACTCAACAAGGCGGCCACCCGCAGCTCCATCGCTTCCGCAGCCTTGGACCTTTTGCGTAGCAACGGGTCCGGCAATTTCACCGTGGAAGACATCGCAGCCAGCGCCGGAGTCTCACGGCGAACCTTCTTCAACTACTTCCCCAGCCTCGAGGCCGCCTTGGCATCCGTAGCCGACGGCTTCATGGACCACGCCTTGGAGCAGTTTCGGCTGCGTCCGGCAGATGAGTCGATTCTCGAATCCGCGCAAGCAGCCCTCATGGCGCTAGCCGATCCCATGTCCGTGGCACCCATGGCCGAACTCTTCAGCCTGACCCACGACAACCGCCAACTGGCCCGCTCCGAACTTGAAGCCTGGGAGCACTGCACCGAGCAGATCATTGACGCCGCCCGCAGCAGGCTCGGCGCCGGCATCAGTGAGCTCTATGTCCATGCTCTGGCTGGTTCAGTCATCTCTTGCGGCAAGGCCGCCATGACCGTCTGGTTCGCCGCTCGCGGCCCGGATCTCTCGGCGGAGTCCCTGGCGGTTCTTCGCCAGCACCTCATCGATGCGATGGGGCTCCTTGGCGCCGGCTTCGCGCCGCCGTCGGACGCTTCTTTCCACGCCTCAGCTGCCTCCCCCTCCGTTCCAACCACCACAGATCGGTTCTGACATGGCCTCGTTCCTCTACCGTCTCGGCAAGTTTTCGTATCGGCGCCGCTGGCTGGTCATCTCCATCTGGCTGGCCGTCATGGTGGCAGTGGGCGGCTCGGCCGCAGCGTTCCACGGCACCATGTCCAACAACTTCACCATCCCGGGCACCGAAACCCAGCAGATGGCGGACAAGCTCAAGGAAGCGCTCCCTGATTCTTCGGGAGGCTCCGCCAGCGTGGTCTTCGATGCCGGGGACGGCGGATTCGACCAAGCCAAGAAGGACGCAGTGGCCGCTGCGCTGACCAAGCTTGAAGCCATGCCTGACATTCAAGGAACGGTGAACCCGTTCACCACGCAGGAGCAGCTGGACAAGTCAGCCGGCGAGATCGCAGCCGGTGAAGCCAAGGCCGCCGAAGGCAAGGCGCTGCTTGATGCCTCCCGCGCACAGCTGGAAGCGGGCGAGACCCAACTCGCCGGGGCGGAACAGCAGCTGGCTGCCTCAGGCCTCACACCCGCACAGATCGAAGCCCAGCTGGCTCCGCAGCGCGCCGAACTCGCCGCCAACAAAGAAAAGCTCGACGCCGGAACCAAGGAAGCTGCCGACGGCGCCGCCGCATTGGCTCTGGGCAAGCGACAGCTCGAAGCCTCCGAAGGCCTCCGTTTTGTCTCCAGCGACAACAAAGCCGCAGTAGCCCAGGTCCAGTTCAAAACCTCCATCAACGCCGTTGACCCCGCCGTCCGTGAAGAGGTCCAGGAGATCGTCCACGGCGTCTCATCGGCCGGCGTCACGGCCTACGCCAGCAAGGAAATCACCGAGGACGTCTCCGAGATTTTCGGGGTTGCTGAAATCGTGGGCGTCGCAGTCGCGGCCATGGTCCTGATCCTGATGCTCGGAACCCTCATCGCAGCCGGGCTTCCTCTCCTGATGGCCCTGATCGGCGTAGCTGTAGGTGTGGGCGGAACGTTTGCCCTCACCAGCGTCATCGACATGAGCTCCATCTCCCCGATGCTTGCCCTGATGCTCGGCCTCGCGGTGGGCATCGACTACTCCCTGTTTATCGTCAACCGCCACCGCACCCAGCTGCTGGCCGGCATGGACGCGGAGGAATCCGCTGCATTGGCTACGGGTACTTCGGGTAACGCCGTGTTGTTCGCCGGTCTCACCGTGATCATCGCCTTGGCTGCACTGGTGGTTCCGGGACTTCCCTTCCTCGCCGTGATGGGTGTTGCGGCCGCAGCGACAGTTGCTGTCGCCGTCGTCGTAGCTTTGACCTTGACACCCGCTGTGCTGGCCCTGATTGGGCGCCGACTCATCTCCAAGCGCGCTTGGGCCAAGGCTGCCAGGCACAACGCTGAGCCCGGCCACGAAGCGGCCGACCGTGAACGCGAGGAGAAGCGCAGCAGCGGAGGCTGGGGCGGTATGGTCACGCGTCATCCGTGGGTTGCCCTGGTGGCCAGCGTCGTATTGTTGGGCGCTTTGGCACTGCCGGCCTCTCAGTTGCGGTTGGCACTTCCCGACGGCGGCTCCGAGCCGGTCGATTCGCAGGCCTTCAAGGCCTACGACCTCACCCGCAGCAGCTTCGGCGAAGGCGTGACGGGACCGATCGTCGTCGTCGGTGAATTCCCTGAAGGTCTCAGCGAAAACGACGCCAAGAACAAGCAGTTCGATGTTGCGGACGAACTTCGCAGTGTTGAGAATGTCATTGCTGCTGTCCCCATCGCCTTGAGCGAAGACCGTCGCACTGCGGTGTTCCAGGTCATCCCGAAGGAAGGCCCGGCCAGTGCCGGCACCGTCCAGGTCGTGTCCGATCTTCGCGCCAAGGGTGCTGTGATCAGCGACGACCTTGACGTGAAAATCGGCCTGACCGGACAGACCGCGGGCAACATTGACGTTTCCAACAAGCTCGGCGCTGCGTTGCCGCCGTACTTGGCGATCGTCGTCGGGCTGTCCTTGCTCTTGCTTCTGTTGGTCTTCCGCTCGGTTGTGGTGCCCCTGCTGGCAACCGGCGGATTCCTGCTGTCCCTCGCTGCTGCTTTCGGTGCCGTGGTTGCCGTCTACCAGTGGGGCTGGCTGGGAGGGATCTTCGACGTCGCCAACCCGGGCGCCGTCCTGAGCTTCCTGCCCATCATCCTCATCGGTGTGCTGTTCGGTCTCGCCATGGACTACCAAGTGTTCATCACCTCGGGCATGCGGGAATCGTTCATGCACGGCGAGACTGCCAAGCACGCGGTACGCTCCGGTTTCAGCCACGCTGCAGCCGTGGTCACCGCCGCCGCGATCATCATGGTCAGCGTGTTCTCCGGCTTCATCTTCAGCCACCTCACCATGGTCCGGCCGCTCGGCTTCGCCATGGCGTTCGGTGTACTGATTGATGCCTTCGTGGTCCGCATGACCATCGTTCCCGCTGTGATGTACCTTCTGGGCGAGAAGGCCTGGTGGCTCCCCAAGTGGCTGGAGCGTGTTCTTCCGGATGTCGATGTTGAAGGCGCCAAGCTGGAGCGGACCGATCGTCGGAAGACCGAGGAACTGGTCCACTAACGCTCTTCCACATACCAGCCGATATTCATGAACGCTCGCTCACTTGCTTGAGGCAAGTGAGCGAGCGTTTCGGTTTAAGCACGCGGGACGTGAGAGACCGTTCAGCCGAAGCACGCGGGACGTGAGAGACCGTTCGGCCGAAGCGCGCGGGACGTGGGAGACCGTTCAGCCGAAGCACGCGGGATGTGAGAGATGGTCGTATTAGGCTGGGTGGCGTGACCCGATTGATTCTCGCCTCCCAGTCCCCCGCCCGCACCAAGCTGCTCACGGACGCCGGTATCCGGCATGACGTCCTGGTTTCGGACGTTGACGA
Organism: Arthrobacter sp. WCS2018Hpa-7; assembly: GCF_031843805.1. NCBI lineage: Bacteria > Bacillati > Actinomycetota > Actinomycetes > Micrococcales > Micrococcaceae > Arthrobacter > Arthrobacter sp. WCS2018Hpa-7. Next base: position 14,886 of record NZ_JAVTJB010000017.1, on the reverse strand, counting down.
AGACGCGGTGCAGGCCAAGTACGGCGTGACGGACGCACACGATACCGCGCTGCTGCTGGCACGTGCCAAGGCCGAGGCCGTCGCTGCCCTCCCCGAAGCTGAGGGTGCGTTGGTGATCGGCTGCGATTCGGTGTTCGAGTTCGACGGCGAGTCCCACGGCAAGCCTTACACCGCGGATGTCGCACGGGAACGGATGCTGCGGATGAGCGGCTCGCAGGGAGTGCTGCACACCGGCCACTGGCTGGTGGACTGCCGGGACACCGCCGCTGACGCGGACGATGAAGCAGCCGGGGCAGACGCAGACAGCCCCGAAGGCACCGGCGCCACAGTTGGAGCCGTATCCAGCGCCGAGGTCCACTTCGCCCGGATGAGCACCTACGACATCGACGCCTACATCGCCACCGGAGAACCCCTCCACTGCGCCGGGTCCTTCACCATTGACGGCTTGGGCGGGGCGTTCATCCGCAAAGTGGACGGCGACCCGCACGCCGTCGTCGGGCTTTCCATCTCCACCCTCCGGGATCTCCTGGTCCACGCGAACGTGCGAATCACCGAGCTGTGGGACAACGACGAGCAGTAGAAGCCATTTGTAGCAACCCTACAAAGGAACATCGCCTCACACACGGAATCCCCCATCAATATGGGCGGAACCCTCACAATCGCGCTAGGCTCCTCAAGGACAGAAGGAGTCAACAACTTGTCAGCTAACCCGGCGCAGCCCATTTCCAGCCCTCTTACCAAGGTCTTGATTGCCAACCGCGGCGAAATCGCGGTCCGCATCATCCGAGCCGCCCGGGACGAAGGCATTGCCTCCGTAGCGGTCTACGCCGATCCTGACCGTGACGCCCTCCACGTCCGCTTGGCCGACGAAGCCTACGCCTTGGGCGGCAACACCGCCGCTGAGTCGTACTTGGTCATGGACAAGATCATCGACGTCGCCAAGCAGTCCGGCGCCGATGCCATCCACCCCGGCTACGGCTTCCTGGCGGAGAACGCCGAGTTCGCTGCCAAGGTCATCGACGCCGGCATCACCTGGATTGGCCCCTCCCCCGAGGCGATCTCGGCCCTGGGCGACAAGGTCCAGGCCCGCCACATCGCCGAAAAGGTGGGCGCTCCCCTGGTTCCCGGCACGGCTGACCCCGTGGAGTCGGCCGACGAAATCCTGAAGTTTGCCGAAGAATTCGGCCTCCCGGTCGCCATTAAGGCTGCCTTCGGCGGCGGCGGACGCGGCATCAAGGTTGCACGCACCATGGACGAGATTCCGGAGCTCTACGAGTCCGCGGTCCGCGAGGCAATCGCTGCGTTTGGTCGCGGCGAGTGCTTCATTGAGCGGTTCCTCGATGCCCCGCGCCACGTGGAAACACAGTGCTTGGCCGATGCTTTCGGCAACGTTGTAGTGGTCTCCACCCGCGACTGCTCACTGCAGCGCCGCAACCAGAAACTTGTTGAAGAAGCACCTGCTCCGTACCTCAGCGAAGAGCAGAACAAGCGCCTCTACGAGTCTTCCAAGGCCATCCTCAAGGAAGCAAACTACCTCGGTGCCGGCACTTGCGAGTTCCTGGTGGGCCAGGACGGCACCATTTCCTTCCTCGAAGTGAACACCCGCCTCCAGGTGGAGCACTGCGTGTCAGAGGAAGTCACGGGAATCGACCTCGTCCGCGAGCAGTTCCGCATCGCCCGCGGCGAAGCCCTGGGCTATGACGACCCCGAGGTCCGTGGCCACTCCTTCGAGTTCCGCATCACCGGCGAGGATCCGGGCCGCAACTTCATGCCCGCCCCCGGCACCATCACCACCCTGAAGAACCCCACGGGCCCCGGCATCCGGATCGATTCCGGCGTGGAGCAGGGCGACGTCATCAGCGGCAACTTCGACTCCATGCTCTCCAAACTGATCATCACCGGTGCCACCCGCGAACAAGCTCTCCAGCGTTCACGCCGGGCGCTGGAGGAGATGGTGGTCGAGGGCATCCCCACTGTCATCCCCTTCGACCTCGCCGTGGTCACCGATCCCGCATTCGCACCGGCGGAAGGCCCGTTCAAGGTCCACACACGCTGGATCGAGACCGAGTTCGTCAACAGCATCCCGGCATGGTCTGCCAACGCAGCAGGCGCTGAGGCGCCCGACGCCGGTGAGCGCCAGCGCGTCGTCGTCGAGGTGGGCGGCAAGCGGCTTGAGGTCGTTCTTCCTTCCGGTCTGGGTGGCGGTGTCGCGGCAGTTTCCAGCGGTTCGGGCACCAAGTCCGGCAAGTCCAAGAAGCGCTCCCGTTCGGCTGGCGCCACGGCTGCTGCAGCCGGCGGAAATGCACTGACTTCCCCCATGCAGGGCACCATCGTCAAGGTGGCAGCTGCTGAAGGCGATGTTGTGGCCGAAGGCGACCTGATCGTGGTTCTCGAAGCCATGAAGATGGAGCAGCCCCTCACCGCCCACAAGGCCGGTACCGTCCGTGGCCTCGCTGCCACGGCCGGCGAGACTGTCGCCGCCGGCGCAGTCATCGCCACCATCGAGGACTAACGCAAAGTACCCGTTAACGACGGCGGCTCCGCACCAATGGTGCGGAGCCGCCGTCGTTATTGGGCTGCTTAGGACACGTTGTTTTCGTAGTCCATGTCCTTGGTCTCGCGCGTCAGCCAGAGCGCGATGAAGGTCACCACTGCGGCGGCGGCCATGTAGGCGCCCACCAGCCACGTGCTGCCGTTCGCTGCAGACCAGAGCGCAATGGCCACGAACGAGGCAGGAGCTGCACCGATCATGGAGGACAGGTTGTACGCCACGGCGGATCCGGTGTAGCGAACGTTGGCCGGGAACAATTCGGGAAGGATCGCTGCCATGGGCCCGAAGGTCAGGCCCATGAGCGTGAAGCCCACAATGAGGCCAACCATGGCCGCTGCCTGGCCGGGACCGAACATGGTGAACCAGAGCGCGCCGAACACGAAGATGCCGGCGGTGACGCCCAGCAGGAACTTTCGCCGGCCCCACTTCTCAGCGAGCGGCCCGGAGACCACGGTGAAGATGCCGAAGAAGACGACGCCGATGATCAGCATCCAGAGGAAGTCGGACCGGGTGATTCCCAGGCCGGGGACGAACGCGGCAATCTGATCTGCCGTCATGGGCTTGCCCGCTTTTTCAGCCGCTGCCTGTGCACCGGCCAGGGTGGGCTTGGTGCCGTAGGAGAGGGTGAACGTGGTCATGATGTAGAAGAGCACGTACGTGGCAAACATGATGAACGTACCGGCCACCACCGGACGCCAGTGGCTCTTGAGGGTGGCTGCGAGAGGCAGCTTCTGCACCTTGTCCTGCTCGATCACCTTGGTGAAGGACGCGCTTTCCACCAGCTTCAAACGGACATAGAGGCCCACGATCACCAGGACGGCGCTGAGGATGAACGGAACCCTCCAGCCCCAAGCCAGGAATTCTTCGGCACTCAGCGATACGTTCATCCAGATGAAGATGACGTTGGCGATGATGAAGCCGATGGGGGCGCCCAGCTGCGGGAACGTTCCGTAGATGGCACGCTTTCCCTCGGGTGCGTTCTCCGTGGCCAGCAATGCTGCGCCGGACCATTCGCCGCCCAGAGCCAGGCCTTGGAAGAACCGCAGGATGACCAGCATGATCGGGGCAAGGATGGCCCAACCCGGCATGGAGGCCGTGGGCAGGAGACCGATGAGGAACGTGGCGATACCCATGGTCAGCAACGACGCCACCAGGGTGCCCTTGCGGCCGATCTTGTCACCAAAGTGGCCGAAGACCACGGCACCGATAGGCCGCGCGAAGAAGGCAACGCCAAAAATGGCGAACGCACTGAGCAGCGCATTGATGTCAGTGGCGTCGGGGAAGAAGAGCTTCGGGAAGACGAGTACCGACGCGGTGGCATAGGCGTAGAAGTCGTAGAACTCGATCGTCGTGCCGATCAGGCTCGCGAAGATCACCTTGCCCCGCGAGTTCACTGGCTTAGTGGACTCGCCTTCCTTGGATGGTGCGGTGGAAGACATGTATGTGCAGCTTTCTTTCACGCCGGCCGAAGCCCCGAGAGGCTCCCGGCGAAGGAATATTCGAGAGTTCAATAATAGTTCCCGCTGTCCATTGACTGGACAACCAAGTCCAACATGCGGACGCACAGGAAAATCTCACCCTGTGGTCCGCGCCACACTACCTCACCATCGCCTCACGCGCCGGTGACCCCGCCGATAGGGAAATGTCACAGCACGTTTACAAACGGAGCCAGTCCACGAAATGCGCGAAACCTACCTTGGAATAACAACGTCCCCCACCAAGGAGGCACTCCGTGACTGTTGACCGCTCCGCAGAAGAACTGGCCCCTGTCCAGTCCACTGCCACCGCCGCCCCCGCCCTTGAACACCGCCCCGGCCGTTGGATTGCCAACTGGGATGCCGAGGACAAGGGCCAGTGGGAAGCCGAAGGCCGGTCCATCGCCAAGCGCAATCTCTACTGGTCCATCTTTGCCGAATTCCTCGGTTTCGTCGTCTGGCAGCTCTGGTCCATCGTGGTGGTCCAGCTCCCCGCGGCCGGTTTTACCTTTGATACCAACCAGATCTTCTGGCTCATCTCCATCCCCAGCCTGGTAGGCGCCACGCTTCGCATTCCCTACACCTTCATGGTTCCCAAGTTTGGTGGCCGGAACTGGACCATCGTCTCGGCGCTGCTCCTGCTGATCCCCACCACGGGCCTGGCTATCTGCGTCTCCAACCCGGAAACGCCGTTCGGCGTCATGCTCCTCATGGCTGGCCTCGCCGGCTTTGGTGGCGGCAACTTCGCCAGCTCGATGGCCAACATCACCTTCTTCTACCCCGCCCGCGAAAAGGGTTGGGCGCTGGGCCTGAACGCCGCCGGCGGAAACCTCGGTGCCGCCGTCGCCCAGCTTGTCGTCCCGATCGCCATCACGCTCCTGGCCGCCGGAACCGTCAACCTGCCGATGGCAGGCATCATCTGGATTCCGCTGATCATCATCGCCGCCTTCGGCGCTTACAAGTACATGAACAACCTCACCAGCGCCAAGGGTGACGTGGCCGGTTCACTGGCCGCCCTCAAGGAACCGCACCTGTGGATCATGGCGTTCCTGTACATCGGAACGTTCGGCTCGTTCATCGGCTTCGCGGGCGTCTTCCCCAAGCTGATCAAGGACTACTTCCCGGACTTCTCTTCCATCCATGTTGGCGCAGTGGCACTCTCCCTGGCCTTCCTCGGCCCGCTGGTTGGATCCCTGGCCCGCCCCTACGGCGGACGCATGGCCGACCGCATGGGTGGCGCCCGGATGACCATCGCCTCGTTCGCCTCCATGGCTGTGATCACCTTGACCATGATCTGGACGCTGCCGTTGAAGAACTTCTGGCTCTTCCTCACCTTGTTCCTGCTGCTCTTCCTGGCCAGCGGGTTCGGAAACGGTGCCACTTACCGCATGATCCCGGTCATCTTCGCAACCTCCAGCCGGGCCGCCCGCGCAGGAGCCCCGAGCACCACCACGGCGCGGCTCGCTTCTTCCTCGCTGGGCCTGATCTCCGCGATAGGCGCATACGGCGGGTTCGTGATCCCCCAGGTGCTCAACGCCTCCAACACGGCCACCGGCTCTTACACCCCGGCGTTCTACGGATTCGTTGGAGCCTACGTCCTGATGCTCATCGTCTGCTGGGTCTTCTACATCCGCCCTGCCCAGAAGCGCAACACGATCGGACACATCTAGATGCCCAACGGCGCCGATACCCACTGCCCCTACTGCGCGCTCCAGTGCGCCATGACGCTGACCCCGGCTGCTTCGGCAGCACAAGGGACAGCGGCAGCGGCCGCACCCCTCGCAGAACCGGCCAAGCCTGACGCTCCCCTGGAAGTATCCGGGCGCGACTTCCCCACCAACCGGGGCGGGCTGTGCCGCAAAGGCTGGACATCGGCGTCGTTGTTGCATCACAACGGGCGCGTCACTGAACCCATGCTCAAAGGATCGGACGGCGTCCACCAGCCCATCTCCTGGGACCAGGCGCTCATGCTCGTCACCGCAGCGGTGAAGGACACCCAGCAGCAGTACGGGAATGACGCCGTGGGTGTTTTCGGCGGCGGCGGCCTCACCAACGAGAAGGCATATCTGCTGGGCAAGTTCGCCCGGCTGGCCCTCCGTACCTCGCGCATCGATTACAACGGCCGGTTCTGCATGTCCTCTGCAGCTGCCGCCGGTAACCGCGCCTTTGGCGTGGACCGCGGGCTGCCCTTCCCGGTCACGGACCTCGATACCGCGTCCGTGATCCTCATGCTCGGTTCCAACGTTGCCGAGACCATGCCTCCGTTCGTCCAGCACCTGCAGGGCGCACGGGACGCCGGCGGCTTGATCGTGGTGGACCCCCGCCGCTCGGCGACTGCTGCGTTCACCTCCGACGGCGGCGGCCTCCACCTGCAGCCGACGCCCGGAACCGATTTGGCCCTCCTCCTGGGCATCAGCCACGTAGTGGTTCACGAAGGCCTGGCCGACGCCGGATACATCGAGGCCAACACCAGCGGCAACGCGGCTGTGGTGCGGAGCCTTTCTGCGTACTGGCCGGAACGGGTCCAGTCCATCACCGGTGTCCCCGCCACCCTGATCCGCGAAACCGCCCGGCGCTTGGCACAAGGCGCCCGCACCGGCGGCAGCTACATCCTTAGCGGCCGCGGCGTGGAGCAGCACGTGGACGGCACGGACACGGCAACTGCTGCGATCAACCTCAGCCTCCTGTTGGGCCTGCCCGGCTCTGCGCGCAGCGGCTACGGCACGCTCACCGGCCAGGGCAACGGCCAGGGCGGCCGCGAACACGGGCAGAAAGCCGACCAGCTCCCGGGCTACCGCAAGATCACCGATCCCGCCGCGCGCGCCCACGTCGCCGGAGTGTGGGGCGTCGACGAGTCGCTCATCCCCGGCCCCGGCATGCCCGCCGTCGAACTTCTTAAGTCTCTTGGACAGCCCGACGGCGTCAGGTGCCTTTTCGTGCACGGTGCCAACGTGGTGGTCTCGGCGCCGGACACCAACGCAGTGATCAAGGGTCTTCGCAGCCTGGACTTCCTGGTGGTCTGCGACTTCTTCATGTCTGAGACCGCCGCCGAGGCTGACCTCGTATTGCCCGTTACGCAATGGGCCGAGGAAGAAGGCACCCTCACCAACCTCGAGGGCCGCGTGATCCGGCGTCGCCGGGCACTGACTCCTCCCCCTGGGGTACGCAGCGAGTTGTGGCTCATGGCGCGGCTGGCTGAACTCCTTGAGGCCCCGTCAACGTTCAGCGACGATCCCGAGACCGTCTTTGAAGAGCTGCGCCTGGCTTCCGCTGGTGGTTTGGCTGATTACTCGGGCATCGATTACGCCATGCTGGACCGCGGCGAGGCTGCCTACTGGCCCTACCCTGTGGGCAGCACCGGAACTCCGCGTCTGTTCGCCGACGGCTTCGCCCACGCTGATGGCCGCGCCGTCATGGTTCCGGTCACTCCCTCCAAACGGGCTGTCCGTTCGTTCGCGGACGATTCCCTGGCGCTGGCCACGGGCCGGCTCCTGGAGCATTACCAGTCCGGCGCCCAGACGCGCCGTGTGAGCGAGCTGCTGGCATCCCAGCCGCAGGCCCGGCTCCTCATCCACCCAGGCACAGCAGCTGCCCGCGGTATCGCCGATGGCGACTACGCCACCGTCACGAACGAGCGCGGCGAAGTACTTTGCCGCGCCGAACTCAGCACCACAGTCCGACAGGACACTGTCTTCCTGCCGTTCCACTTCCCCGGCCAGGAAAACGCCAACCGCCTCACCGAAGCGGCCACAGATCCCATCTCCGGCATGCCGGAATTCAAGACCAGCCGGGTATGGGTCCGGCGGGCAGTCTCAACCCAGGACCTGCCCTCGTACACCGTCCCGGCCGGGACGCGGCTGCCACTGCACGTCAAGGAGGCATCATGAGCGAGCGCATTGTTGTAGTTGGATTCGGGCCTGTGGCAGCACGGCTTATTGACGAACTGCTCCCCTCCGTCCGCACTGGGCTGGTTCAACTGCTGGTGGTGGGTCAGGAGACCGAGGCTGCCTACAACAGGGTCATGGTTGCTGAGCTCGGCGTGGGGCGCACCACGGCCGAGGCGTTGGCGATGGCCGATGCGTCCGAGTTGACGTCCGACGGCGTTGACGTCCGCCTGGGCACCAAGGTCAAAAGGATCGACCGCGCCCGCCAGCAGGTAGTCCTTTCAGACGGCACCTCTGAACACTACGACCGCCTGGTGTTTGCCACTGGCTCGCGTCCGGTCATTCCCAACCTCACCGGACTCAACCCCGATCCCTCCCGGCCCGTGCTTCCGGCCGGAGTTACAGCTTTGCGTGATCTGAGGGATGCTGCCGTGCTTCGCGCCGCGGTAGCCGGCGGCAAGCGCGTGGTGGTCCTGGGTGGCGGGGTGCTGGGTTTGGAAACCGCGCTGGCGGCCTCTGAAGAAGGCGCCCAAACCACGGTGGTCCACAACGGACCGTTCCCGCTGGGCCGCAGCATTGACCGCGGCAGTGGCTCCGTCCTTACCAACAGCCTGCGGGCGGGCGGCGTCCGGATGGCCGGCAATGCCCGTTCCACCGGCATTGAAACCTCCGGTCCTGACGGCAGCTTCTCGGCGCTGCTGCTGGATGACGGCTCAGCGATCGACGGCGACCTGCTGGTCTTGTCGTGTGGTGTCCGCCCCCGGATCGAACTGGCCGAGGGCTGTGGACTTCCTACCGGTGCCGGCATCCTGGTGGACCACCACCTCCGGACTTATCATGAGCCCCACATGTTCGCGATCGGCGACTGTGCTGAAGTGCGCTGCCCGGATGGCTCCTGTGTTGAATGCCGCACAGCCGGTGGCCCCTCCGGCTTGGTGGGCCCGGGGTGGCGTCAGGCTGAGTGGTTGGCCGAATACCTCGTGGTCCTTGCCCGGGACGGCCAGGCCGCCGCGGATGCGGTGGAAGCGCTGCCCGTGGAGAAGCCCGGGGTGGTGGTCCTGAAAGCAAGGGGCATCAACCTCGCTGTGGCGGGCGACAACCAAGCCGATCCGTGGGATGAAGAATTGCTGGCAGCCGGTGCTGCTTCGGGACGTGCCCGCCGGCAGATCTCCCAGTGGGCCGATCCCGAACACGGCCGCTACGTAAAGATGACCACCCGCGGCGGGGTGCTGGAAGGCCTCGTTGCCGTGGGCATGCCCCGGACGGCTGCTGAACTGGTGGTGCTCTTCGAACGCTCCTCGGAACTGCCCGCCGACCGCTCACTCCTGCTCCGGCTCGATGGGCCCGACCAACTGGACACCGGCGCCACCAGCAACGATCCCCAGCGGACCGTGTGCCGTTGCGCAGGGGTCAGCGCGGCCAGCATCGAGGATTCAGTCCTGGACGGCTGCAGCACCGTGGGCGAGGTTTCCAAAGCCACCCGCGCCGGAACGGGCTGCGGGGGCTGCCATGGGGACATCAAGGGGATCATCGAAAAACACTTCCAAGCGGCTGCCGCCTGACGCCGCGTAGTTTTTTGGCTTGCCGCTCCGAAGCGGGCACTTAGAATTCTCACGTGAACATCTCCGAGCAGGCTCCAGGGATCTTTTTCGTGGAAGGACCGGCGTCCAATTGGCTCATTGTCCGTGACGATGGCGGGTTTATTGTGATCGACGGCGGTTACCCCGCCGACCGTGACCTGGTCCTCGAGTCCATCAGAGGGCTGGGCTTGGAGCCTGCCGATGCGAAGGCCATGCTCATCACGCACGGGCACGTGGACCACACAGGATCCGCGGCGTACTTCTCGCGGACGTTCGGCACGCCCATCCTCTGCTCTCCCGGGGAATTACCCCACGTTCAGGGCAAGGAGAAGCATCAGGTCACGTTTGGCCAGGTCCTGGTCCGGGCATGGCGTCCCCGCGTTTTCCGGTGGATGCTCCACGTCATCAAGGCCAAGGCCCTCCGGGCAGAGCCGGCCACCCGCGCCGAAGCTTGGATGCCGGAGAAGCTCCATAGCCTGCCGGGCCACCCCCAGGCAATCCCGCTCCCTGGGCACACCCCGGGCAATGTCGCATTGTTGCTGCCCGACACCGGAGCGATTGCCGTGGGCGACTCCTTCGTCACCGGCCACCCGATCAGCAGTACATCCGGCCCCCAGATGCTGCACCGGATGTACCACTCTGACCCTGTTGCCGCGTTGGCCTCTGCCCGGCAGTTGGAGGGTGTCCAAGCCAACGTCATCCTGCCCGGCCATGGTCCTGCCCTGCACCTGCCGTTGGCTGAAGCCGTCGCCGCTCTGCAAGCCTAGACAGCAGAAACGCCCGTTTCGATGGCTCGCTGCATGTTAGACGGTAGGAACCGTCTGGTGTGCAGCGGACCGTCGAAACGGGCGTAGGCGTCGAAACTACATGTGCACGTGCAGGCGCCGTGCGGCCTCCGAGATGGATCCCGTGAGGGACGGGTACACCGTGAACGCGCTTGCGACGTCGTCCACGTGGAGCTTCTGCGTGACGGCCACGGAGATGGGGAAGATGAGCTCCGACGCGTTCGGGCCCACCACCACGCCACCGATCACGGTGCCGGAACCCTTGCGGGCAATGATCTTGACGAAGCCGTCCTTGGTGTTGCGCATCTTGGCGCGGGCATTGCTGAGCAAGGACAGCATCACAACGTCGCCCTGGTACTTCCCGGACGCGAGGTCGGCCTCGGACACACCCACTGAGGCAATTTCAGGGGAGGTGAAAATGTTCGACGCCACCTGGTTGAGCTTCAGCGGCTTCACGCCGTCGCCCATGAAGTGGGCAATCGCGATACGGCCCTGCATGGCCGCAACGGATGCGAGGGCGAACACGCCTGTGCAGTCACCGGCAGCATAGATGTTGGGGGCGGTAGTGCGGGAAACGCCGTCAACCTTGATGTGGCCGGACTCCGTGAGGGTCACACCGGCTTCCTCAAGGCCGACGCCCGCCGTGTTCGGGATGGAACCAACACACACCAAGCAGTGCGTACCCGTGACAATCGATCCGTCACCCAAGGTGACCTTGACGCCGTCGTCCGTTCGCTCCACTGCGTTGGCGCGTGACTTGGACAAAACGTTCACGCCACGACGTTCGAAGACGCCTTCCAGCAGCTTGGCGGCATCAGTGTCCTCGCCCGGGAGAACTTGGTCCCGGCTGGAAATCAGCGTGACCTTGGAGCCCAGTCCGTTGTAGGCGGAGGCGAACTCGGCGCCGGTAACACCGGATCCCACCACGATCAGTTCTTCCGGGAGCTCGTCCAGGTTGTAGATCTGAGCCCAGTTGAGGATGCGTTCACCGTCGGGCTTGGCAGTGGGGAGTTCGCGCGGGTGGGCGCCGACGGCCAGCAGGATGGCGTCAGCATCAATGGTGCGGGTGCCTTCGAGGGTCAGGACCTCGATGGTGTTGTTGTCCAGCAGCTTGCCGGACCCAATGACGATTTCCACGCCCAGGCGCTCCAGGCCGGCACGGATGTCCTCGGACTGTCCGTGGGCAAGGTTGAGCACGCGGTCGTTGATGTGCTTGAGGTCGGCGCGGGGCTTCGAGGCCGTGCCGTCGCCGTCGAACTTCACTCCCAACTCGTCCGCCTCACCGACGCGGGTCATGAGGTCGGCGGTGGCAATGAGGGTCTTGGAAGGCACGACGTCGGTCAGCACGGCAGAGCCGCCAAGGCCCGCCCGCTCAACAATGGTGACGTGGGCGCCGAGTGAGGCGGCCACCATGGCAGCTTCATATCCGCCGGGACCACCTCCCAGGATCGCGATACGGGGGGCACTGAAGTCAACTTGGGTGGTCACAATCCTCGATTCTCGCTCATTGCAGCGTCGGCTGCCACTCAGCCCACCCTCACCCGCGCAGGGGTCCCTACCAAAGTCCTGCGGCTGCAGGGTAGCTTGTACCAGTGAGTAACACTGAGCTGATGAACACAGACCCCTTTGAGGCCGCGAAGGCCGCCGCAGACTTCATCGCCGCGGAGACCGGCATCGAGTCCCATGACGTAGCCCTGGTGCTCGGATCCGGTTGGGCGGAGGCCGCCGACCTCATCGGCGAAACCACCGCCACCCTGAACGCCTCGGAGGTCCCCGGTTTCCACAAACCGGCGGTGGTGGGCCATATTGGCACCATCCGCTCCGTCCTCACCAAGGAGGGCAAGCGCGCGCTCGTCCTCGGGGCGCGGACCCACTACTACGAAGGCCGCGGCGTACGGTCCGTGGTCCACGGCGTGCGCACCGCAGCCGCAGCCGGCTGCAAGACATTGGTACTCACCAACGGTTGCGGCGGGCTGAACGAAGACTGGACACCGGGCACCCCCGTCCTCATCAGCGACCACATCAACCTCACCGCTACCTCACCACTTGAGGGCGCCACATTTGTTGACCTCACCGATCTCTACTCCTCGCGCATCCGGGACCTCGCCCGCGAAGTGGACGCTTCCCTGCAGGAAGGCGTGTACGCACAATTCACCGGCCCGCACTACGAAACACCGGCAGAGGTCCAGTACGCCAAGCGGATCGGCGCAGACCTGGTGGGCATGTCCACGGCGCTGGAAGCAATCGCCGGCCGCCATGCAGGAATGGAAGTTTTCGGGATCTCCTTGGTCACCAACCTTGCAGCCGGCATCAGCCCGGTTCCTTTGAGCCACGCCGAAGTTCTGGAAGCCGGGCAGGCAGCCGGCAAGCGGATCTCCAAGCTCCTGGCGGACATCATCGCCAAGCTCTGACTGCGTCACCGGGAAGCGGGGCCACCATCCATGGTGGCCCCGCTTTGCTGATTAAGAGGGTGCGCGCTAACAATTCCGGACCGGAAGTAAACGCACAGCAAATTCTCAGGATAAATATGTTTTATGGCGCAACATTTGATCCCGCGCCCCAGCATGTGGCACGCGCGCCCGTTGGCAATGTAAACGCTTGCGCAAATACCCGCCGGTAGCTCAAATCGCACGCTCAACACCGTTTGATGTCCGACCTAACACGTGTCTAGCGTGGAAAGTGTCCCGGCAAGTCGACGTGCCGGTACCACCGCGGTGGAGGCCCACGAGGCTCCGCCGCACCTCGAAACGATGGCGTCCCTCGGTGATGCCTCCAGCGGATCGATGGACGCCCCAGTTGTAGAGAACCCCCAACCGGGGGTCAGGGCATGAGCCCCACTCCACGAAGTCCAACACTCCGCGAGAAGAGTAAGCATGAACACGCACTCAACCCCTCAAAGGCCGCGCCGCCGGCTGCGACAGGCAGTAGCCCTCGCAGCCGCAGCCAGCGTGGCCGGCAGCATCCTGCTGGTGACGCCGGCCGCGCAGGCGAACCTGCCGGCTGATCCGCCGTCGAGCACCATGCCGGCACCCACGCCCGGCTTCCCGTTGCCTACCAATCACACACAGCAGGCGTACGATCCCGCGGCGGACTTCACGTCCAAGTGGACGAGGGCCGACGCCAAACAGATCATGGCCCAGAGCAATCCCAACGTTGCGCCCGGCCAGAACTCGATGAGCCCGAACGTCACCATGCCGGAAATCCCCAAGGACTTCCCGGCCATGAACGACGACGTCTGGGTGTGGGACACCTGGTCCCTCACCGACGAGAATGCCAACCAGATCAGCTACAAGGGCTGGGACGTCGTCTTCTCCTTGGTGGCTGACCGGCATGAGGGCTACGGCTTCGACCAGCGCCACTGGAATGCCAGAATCGGCTACTTCTTCCGCAAGACCAACGCCAATCCTGCCAAGGACAAGTGGAACTACGGCGGACACCTGTTCCTGGACAACACGTCCATCGGCAACACGGAGTGGTCCGGTTCCACCCGCCTCATGCAGGGCAACAAGATCAACGTCTTCTACACGGCCACCACGTTCTACGATGTGGCCGAGCGGAACGCAGGCGGCGGCGGCATCGCTCCCGACGCCGCAATCGCCAAGGCCCTGGGTAACATCCACGCCAACCAGAACGGCGTGACCTTCGACGGTTTCCAGCACACCAAGCTCCTGGAACCGGACGGAAAGCTCTACCAGAACAAGGCGCAGAACCCCGGCTTCGCGTTCCGTGACCCGTACACCTTCGCCGACCCGGCACACCCCGGCAAGACCTTCATGGTCTTCGAAGGAAACACCGGCGGCACCCGCGGCTCCTACAAGTGCAAGCAGGAAGACCTTGGCTACGCGGCCGGCGACCCCAACGCGGAGACTCTGGCCCAGGTCAACAGCACCGGCGCTTGGTACCAGACCGCGAACGTGGGCTTGGCAGTCGCAGACAACAAGGACCTGACCAAGTGGAGCTTCCTCCCGCCGATCTTGTCCGCCAACTGCGTCAACGACCAGACTGAGCGTCCGCAGATCTTCATCCAGAACGAGAACGGCAAGAACAAGTACTACCTGTTCACCATCAGCCACCAGTTCACGTACGCGGATGGCATGCGCGGCCCTGACGGCGTCTACGGTTTCGTCGGCAACGGCGTCCGCTCCGACTACCAGCCGGTCAACAACAGCGGCTTGGCCCTTGGCTCCCCTACGGACCTGAACATGCAGGCCAACGCTCCGGAAGGTCCGGACCCGCGCCAAAACGGCCGGCAGTTCCAGGCGTACTCGCACTACGTGCAGCCCGGCGGGCTCGTCCAGTCCTTCATCGACAACGTGGACGGCGTCCGCGGCGGTTCCCTGTCGCCCACCGTGAAGATGAACTTCAAGGCCGGCGTGACGCAGGTTGACCGCAGCTTCGGCAAGAACGGCCTTGGCCCGTTTGGCTACCTGCCCACCAACGTCCGCGTTGGCGGCGAAGGCCACTACAAGTAGGCCGCAACACCCCGGCCCTCAGGCCACGGCAAGGGTGCCGGCTCCAGAAGCTGTCTCTTTATACCATCTGACGCTGCCGACGATATCTTGTAGGTGTAGATCTCGGTGGTCGCCGTATCATTAAAAAAAAAAGGGGGGG